>NZ_MAFX01000019.1:0-30976 GCF_001683555.1 Methanohalophilus sp. DAL1
GGCTTACGAGGTCAGAAGGGCCATCGAAACAGAACAGCTGGATAAGATAGTAACCTGATCTGAAACTTAGTTGACAGGATAATGCGGCTAAGTTGCCGCAATATCATTTTATTTATACCTTTGTGCTTTTCTTTCTACTCATAGTTAGCAAGACTCTTATACCATTATTCCATTATGATAATCATGAGAAGGGACCTGAACCTGTACTCACCATTTATATATTGGGAGTGTAATAAATGAAAATTGTACATGCTCAAACTGTACTGACTGACGAGCAGCTCGCGGCACTGAAGAAGAAAAGCAATGAAACTTCTACCAAGGATGCCCTCAGTATTGCAGTGCAACATTACCTCGAGTGTGAGTACACTGACATGGATGATGAAATGTGGACTCGCAAGCTGGAGAAGGTCGTGCAGAAAAAGAATAAGAAAGACTGAAAAGGAGAGATTTAATGCAGATTCCAGAAATGTTTAAAAAAGACGATGCAGTATCCCCGGTCATTGGTGTCATTCTGATGGTCGCCATTACTGTCATCCTCGCAGCGGTTATAGCAGCGTTCGTATTCGGAATGGGTACCCCAGAATCCGCACCACAGGCAAGTATCAAAGCCAGTAATATGAGTGAAGATGGTTTCACTATAGTACACCAGGGTGGAGATCAAATCGACTTTACAAATAATAAAACTAAATTGTTTGTAGGTGGAACTGAGGCCTCCGGTGATAGTGTAGATATTGGTACTTTCTCTGTTGGTGAAGAAGAGTATATAAACCTAACACCTACTCTTGAGGATGGTGACTCAATAAGGTTTATTGACGATGATTCCAATCAGCCAATAGCATCTTTCACTGCAGACATCTAAACCTTAACCTAACACCTACACCCGCCGCACCCAATGCGGCACCACTTTTTTTCTTTTTTCCAACAAACCCTGTTTTGCGTATGCCATGAATCCTAAGGGACTCATGTTGTCATGTAACTTCGATTTGTACAGTAGTCATTAATCGGCCCGGTAATTCCTATCAAAATATAAAACAAAAAGTACATTACAAATTATTGAGTTTAAAGCATTGGAACATGGCAGAGATACAAAATATTGATAAAGATCTAAAAGGTGATCTGGTACGCAAATCCATACATATACTATCAGGTCTGCTTTATATCCCGCTTATTTATATTTCAGGACCTTTTGCGTTTGAAGTTTTGGTTTTACTTGCATTAATTTATGTTCTTGTAATCGCGTCACTTTTAGTCCTTAATAGAATGCATTACCGGCCGGTTTATGAAATGATTAGATGTTGGGGTCGGCGAAATGAAAATTATATTCCTCTAAAACCAACACTTTTGTTGCACACTGGTATTGCCATATCGTTGTTGCTTTTTCCCATCTCTATCGTCTATGCCTCGATAGCCATAACTGCCATGGGCGACGGGATCGCAACAATTTCCGGCAAAAAGATCGGTAAACATAAATTACCCTATTCCAAAAGCAAATCTGTCGAAGGAACAATTACAGGTTCGATAGCCGCCTTTTTAGGGGCAGCACTTTTTGTCTCTTTCCTGCAGGCACTTGTAGCAAGTACAGGAAGTATGCTGCTGGAAAGTATAATCGGCAGAGACCTGAATACGGATTCCTCAATAAAAAAGGCATTCAACCTGATGAAAAATGACAACTTGCTATTGCCTGTTTTTTCAGGTTTTCTGATGGTGCTGACAGGTTGAATGGTATTTGTTTCAAATTGACAGAAGGGGGCAAAAAAGAATTGATGAATTATATTCATCTGTACATTTCAAAATAGACCTCTATAAAATTCATCAATATCTCCAATAATTTCAGAATACATATTCATGTATTCATCAGTTGGTTTCATTTCATATTTCGAATGCACATCATAGCATGATTCGAAATCTTTCCCTTCAGGGGCATCTGAAAGTCGGTCTACATATTTAGAATAGAGCATTTCGATAATTTCATTTGCCTCTGCCAGATCCAGATTCAGGCCCATCTTGCTCACCTCGCCCATAAATCTTGATTCCAGGCCAGTCGAATGGTCTACTTTTTCTCCTCTGCCACCTAGAGGTCCGATCAACATTTCTCTGCCACAAACCGTATCACCTATGGCCTGAGCTGCGGTTTCATAAAACATCATGTCAGTACAGCACCCGGCAACGTTGCGGTAGTATTTTGCTGTAGAATGCTGCATATTACGCGAAACCGCGAGGGAAGATATATTTGAAGCCCACAATATTTCTTTAGTAGATGAGGAATTTGTAGCCGAATCAATTGCTCCGCAGGCATGTATGCTTGCACTTGTAACCAGCCGGGATTGTATGGTTTCTGCAACATCAATAATTGCCAGTGCTTCAGGTGTATCTATAGCATCTTTGCCCAGAACGGGGCACTGGCCACTGATGAAATTATTCCCGTGCTCCTGATGGAATATTGATTTATGAAATGTTTCAAAATCTGCTTTTAGGTCATCAGCTTGATATACCTCATGAATATCATTCTTTGAATACAGTTCATTTGAAGATACGACCATATGTGCCTGTGAGGTATTTGGTGTTGCCGGACCTACAAGGGTCAACCCCTCTCTGCCGGCTATTTTTGTAGCCAGTCTTTCAAGTCTTGCTTCTTCTAAAGCTACAAACATTTCCTCTGGGGTATTGGTTCTTATAGGACCGTCATTGATTGTTTGCATGGATCCTGGATAAAGCCCCTGGACAATAGGCTCAATTGCAGAACTGATATGAATATTCAGGAAGTTTTTCTCAGAAACTTTTCCACCCATTGGCCCTCCTATGATCACAGGGGGCTTGCAATCCATTTCTGTCCTGTTAACAACATTTATTTTTTCCTTGAATCTCCCTATATCCATGGCGTTGGGTGTACCAAGAGATTTCAATATATCATCGTTATTGATCTGGATGGTTCTGCCTGTATCAGTACAGTATATTCCCACATTTTTCAGAAGTTCGATAGCGGCTGAAAAGACAGCATCTGCCATATCAAGTTCGTATGGTATGAATTCTTCGCCGTCATTTATTATATCATAATCAGCAGCCAGTTCGTTGGATATCTTTAAAACATCTTCCTTATGTGCATCTTCACTTTTTTCTTCACCCGAAAATGAGTTTCTTAAATATTTATATATGTCTGACATTTAGCATACCTCTTATCTTTTCTACTACTCGTTGCCTTATATCAATAACTGATAATCTTCACATAACATCTAAAATTTCATAAAATAATATTTATTGTTAAATGATTACCAAATATAATTTGTAGGTAATAGGTATTACTAATATTTTCTAACTATATATTTTAAAAATCAAATAAAATACTTTTGTGTTTTTTAAATCTAAATACTCTCCTTCTAAAAGTTAGATATATAATGGAAGGATACTTTATAGCTTAATTAAGGCTTAAAGCCAGAGTGTTTTGGACACATTTACACGGACAATTCATTTATTATGCATGTATAATATGCATATTCCTTATGATTATTAAAGGAGGCATGTAATGAGAAAAATGCAAAAAGGACTTACAGATTTTTCAGATACTTTAAAAACACCGACACTATTAGTATCGTTATTTTTATCCTTTGCATTTGTTTTAGCCGGAACGATCTTTTCAGAGCGTTTCGGAGATTATATGGATTTAACTTTTAATTGGATGGTCGCAAATCTTGGCTGGTCTTTCCTGTTTGGTGGCAGTATATTTTTATTGCTAATTGTATATTTGATGCTAAGTCCGCTTGGGGATATAAAATTGGGTGGGGATTACGAAAAACCTGCTTATTCCAATCTTTCATGGTTTGCCATGCTTTTCAGCTGCGGAATGGGTATTGGCCTACTTTTCTGGGGTGTTTCAGAACCAATATGGCATTATATGTGGCCGCTCTATGAACAACCCAATACAGCTGAATCCCTGCATGCAGCCATGAGATATTCTTTCTTCCACTGGGGTTTCCACCCATGGGCAATATATTCTGTGGTTGCGGGCTCATTGGCATATTTTTCCTACAGGAAGGGATTGCCAATGTTATTGAGCTCTACACTGGAACCTATCCTGGGAAGAGAGGGCATTGATGGAAAATGGGGTGTTGCTGTTAATACCATTGGTGTGCTTGCAACCCTGTTTGGTATTGCGACAACTCTTGGTTTAGGTGTTATGCAGATAGGCGCCGGCCTTGAGGAATTATTCGGTTATTCCAGCGGACCTACATTATGGGTACTTATAATTACTGTTGTTACGATTCTTGCGATTATGTCCACAGCATCCGGTATTGATCGGGGTATAAAATGGCTGAGTCAGATCAATCTGGGTGTGGCAGCTCTTTTAATGATTCTGATATTCATTCTTGGACCAACGCTATTTACTCTTGAGCTGTTTACTAATTCAGTGGGAGGGTATTTGCAAAACTTACTCCAGATGTCCTTTGGAACAGACCCTGCCGGAGTCGGAGCTGAAGGCTGGGGCGACTCGTGGACCGTTTTCTATTGGGCATGGTGGATTGCCTGGGCTCCATTTGTCGGATCATTCATTGCTAGGGTCTCAAGGGGCAGGACAATCAGAAGTTTTGTTGTAGGGGTAATGCTTGCTCCTACAGTTGTCAGTATGGTATGGTTCAGTATCTTTGGAGGGTCTGCTCTGTTCATCGAGCATTTCGGAGCCGGTGGAATTGCTGAAGCTGTTGAAGTTGATTCTGCACTGGGTTTTTTCAGTATGCTCAGTTTTTTCCCTTTCTCTGACATTCTTATTGCAGTTGCAATGTTCTCAGTAGCAATCTTTTTCATAACTTCCTCAGACTCAGGTACTTATGTCATAGGAATGCTGACATCTAAAGGCAATCCAAATCCTCCCCTTCCCCTGAGGATTATCTGGGGTAGTCTTGAAGGAGCTTTTGCAGCGGTTCTTCTACTCGCCGGGGGACTGGGTGCCCTTCAGACAGCTTCGGTAATCGGTGGTTTCCCCTTCATGATAGTCATGCTTTTGATGCTCTATTGCTTATTGAAAGCATTGTTTATGGAATTGCAGGAAGAGTCCCTGCCGTTAGAGAGGGCTAAATTAAGGGCAACAATTAATGATATAAAAATACGGGAAGATAAAAAGGATAAAGAGTGAGAACTGAAATTCGAACTTTAAAGGGCTGATTGATAAAAGTAAATCATCCCTTTTATTTCTTGTTTTTCATTTCATAATAAACCTTTACCTAACATCTGCCGCAGCACATGCGTACAACCACTTTCTCTTTTTTGAAATAACCCGTTTTGTTTATATAATTACTTGGCAGAATTTCTATTTTCATGAAAGTCCCAAAATGGATAAGTGCTAAAAATTTGTAGGGGCACACAACGATTCCGAAATGGCTTTCTATGTGAAAGGAAAAAAAGAAGTTGCCTAGAAAATTTCGGGTGATATGAAGAAATATGATACATCTTTCTGCATCGATGAGGTGCAGATATACAACCGTGCCCTTTCACAGGCCGAGATCCAGTCCATCGGAAACTGAGAACCTGTAATAAAAATTTAAAAAAAGAGCCGCCTTGTAGGTGTCAACTATGTTCTCACTCTAGACTGCAATCCGAGATATCGTTAGCCCATTTTTCCTGCATCATCTTTTGGACTTCTGATAGGTCGGATGTCTGGCCCAGTACACACATAAGTTTTACAAGGGCAACTTCCGGTAACATGTCTTCGGCTTCGATTGCTCCGGCTTTGAGCATATCCGTGCCGGTATCATAGACACGGTCACAGACACGTCCGTGCAGGCACTGGGATGCGATCACTATCGGTATGTTTGCTTGTGTTGCACGCTTGATCTCAGGGACCCAGTCGGTGGACACATGACCCAGGCCAGTTCCTTCTATTACAATCCCCTTATAACCTGCATCGATGTAATGACCCAGGATTTCGGGTCTTGCGCCGGGTGTGAACTTGACAATAGCACATTCAGGCTCGATCTTATCCCTAAGGGCCAGTTCTGTCTCTCCGCGTGCGGTGTATTCTGATTCTGTGGTAATCTGTCCTGTGGCATAATCCACAAAACCAATCGGGCGGGAATTGATGGACTGGAAAGCATCCCTGCGTGAAGTGTGCATTTTCCGGACTCTGGTAGCGTAATGGATGCCGCAGCGATCATCGGAACTGCTCTCATGCATGACCGTGCAAACTTGTGCAATATCACTGACAGCAACCTTTGTTGCACAGATTGCATTCATTACATTGTCACTACTTGGCCTGTCTGCACTGCGCTGGGAACCTACAAAAACAACAGGAACCGGCGTGTCAAGCATGAATGCCAGGGCTGCTGCAGAATACATCATCGTATCGGTACCATGGGCAATCACTATGCCGTCTGCTCCGTTGTCAATTTCTTCATATACGGCCCGGGCAAGTTCTGTCCAGATTTGTGGCGTCATGTTCTCGGATAGGATATTCGCAACAACCCGTCCTCTTATATTGGCAATATCATCAAGTTCAGGGATTGTGCGGACAATATCATCTGCAGAGCACTGTGAGCTCACAGCACCGCTACGGTAATCGATCTTACTGGCAATGGTACCTCCTGTGGAAATGAAAACCACATTTTTAAGCCCTTTATTTTTGGTAACCTTGACTTGCTTTTCAGGCTTCTGAATTTCCTTTTTAGGCTCCAGGAATGTGATCTGTGCACCATCCGGCTCGATTCCTACATTGTATCCACTGACCATCTTCAACACAATATGGCCGGTGACACTGGGCATTACAACCCCCTCATAGGCAGCTCCGCCCTTCTCGACCCTTATCCGGTCTCCTTCCTTGTAATCCATAATTATCCCTGCAATGAATCTATTATCTTATTTTTGTTGTATGTAATCTTCGACAATCTGCATCAGCTTTTCAATGGAATCTGTGGTATGGTCCTTGATCCTTTCAACCTCTTCTATCCACATTCTGGTTTTAATACCAAAATTGTCGATTGATGCTTTCATGGCTTCTGGTGCAGGTCCTCCAGTGACCTTTCTTTTTTGGATGTTGAGCATTGGGTCCAGAGCCTGTTTTACCATATCTTCATTCAATCCCTTTTCTGTAAGGCTTTCCCCGAGGACCGTGCGCCCCACCGCTTCTATATCTTCCAGGGTTGGTTCGACATCTCCTTTTGCCAGAATTCCCACTATCTGGTGTGCAGTCCTGAAAGGTATCCCGCATTCCCTGACCAGGGTATCGGCAAGTTCGGTGGCTGTAGTAAATCCGGTTGAAGCCTGCCATTTCATAGTATTCTTGTCAACCTTCATGCTATCCAGCATACCTGCCATGATCCTCACCGATGCACGTGTGTTTTCCACGGATTTCCAGATATGGGGGCTGGCATCCTGCATATCCCTGTTATAACTCATCGGCAGGGATTTGCAGACCGTGAGTAATGACATCAGACTTCCCACAGCGATCCCGCTTTTGCCTCTCACAAGCTCTGCAGTATCAGGATTCTTTTTCTGTGGCATTATTGATGAGGTGGATGCGTACTGATCAGATAGTTCAATAAAACCAAACTCCGTAGAAGACCACAGGACCAGTTCCTCTGATATCCTGCTCATCCCTACCATAATATTTGCAAGTACAGAAGCCGTTTCCAGCAGGAAATCCCGGCCACTGACTGCATCCATGGAATTTTGCATTACTTCTTCAAACCCGAGCAACTCTGCAGTCCTGCTCCTGTCGATCGGAAAGCCTGTGGAAGCAAAAGCCGCAGCTCCGAGGGGACAACGGTTGATCCTGTCAAGGCATCCAAGTATTCTTTCCACATCTCTTCCCAGGCTCTCCGCGTGGCCCATAATATGGTGGGCCAGTGTGGTAGGTTGGGCATGCTGCAGGTGTGTATATCCCGGCATGATGGTATCATAGTTCTCAGACGCAATTTTTGCCATAGTGGTAACAAGCTGCAACATCTCTTCTGCCAGTTCCAGTACTTCTTTGCGCAGTCTCAGGCGGATACAGGTGGCCACTTCATCATTGCGGGAGCGGCCGGAATGCATCCTTCCACCTACGTCTTCTCCTGCCATATCAATAAGTCTGGCTTCCAGGGATATGTGTATATCTTCGTAACTATGGTCAAGGGAATCGATACCCTCTTCGCGGATGCGCTTCAATCCATCCAGGATTTTGGCACAATCATCTGTGGGGATGATTCCCTGCTCTTTCAGCATGATCGTGTGGGCAAAATCCACCAGGACATCAGAATCAAATATCCATTTATCGTCTTCCATGGATGAAGTATAACGCATTATTTCCTCGTCCGGGAGAGAATCAAGGCGTCCTCTTCGTAAAATATCACTCATGATTATTCCTCAAATGAACAATTTTAAGGGGTCTGCCCACATGAAAAGTGGTTTAATGGGACTTTCTGACTGCCCTTCTATTCAAGGTCTTATCAAATAAAAGTAGCTGTTCTGATAAAAGTAATTCTTTATTTTTCGCCTACAGGAAGTTTAATATGCACTTCTGTTCCCTTTCCTTTACCTTCACTTTCCACCCAAATTTCTCCATCGTGTGCCTCTACTATGGTCTTGGAGATATAGAGACCAAGCCCTGTACCACCGTATTTACGCTTCTGGGAAGAATCAATCTGGTAAAATCTCTGGAATAAGTTGTCTATCATATCTTTCGGTATGCCGATTCCCGTATCTTTGATATTGATATGTATGTATCCATCTTCTTTGTTTGCAAAGACAGTAATTGAACCGCCCTTTGGAGTGAATTTGATCGAATTATCTATTATATTGGTGAACATATCAGTAAGTTTGTCCCGGTCTCCTTTTATTTGAGGAAGGTTCGGTTCGATTTTCTTAATCATTTCCAGATTTTTCTCTTTAGTCTGGATCTGCAGGTCCTCTATAATCTGGTCTGCCAGTTCGGATATATTCAATGTTTCAAAATCATACTGAACAGTGCCTGCCTGTGTGCGACTGAGATATAGCAGTGAATCCACGAGTCTCTGCAGCCTTTTTGTATTACGCATCACGGTTTCTTCTGCATGTTTCTGTTCTTCTCCCAGTTCCCCGAGGCTGCCGTCATTTAGAAGTTCTGTATAACCCATGATCGATGTGAGAGGGGTTTTCAATTCATGACTCACATTGGAAAGAAATTCATCTTTCATTTTATCCAGCGATTTCAATTCCTCATTTGCCTTTGCCAGATCTTCTGCATATTTCCTGAGTTCTTCTTCGGCCCTTTTACGTTCGGTAATATCACGGGCAACAACCAGTATTGTAGGTTTATCATTATACTCTATCATACGGGCACTGATTTCTACAGGAATTGTAGTGTCATCCTTGTGTCTGTATGTAGCCTCAAAGATGGCATGCCCCTTTTCTTTGACCTCTTTGATCCTTTGGGGTATCTCTTCCATAGAAAGACTGGTGTTTATTTCTTTTGTTTTCATGCGGAGTAATTCATCCCTGCTGTATCCCGTGGTTTCACAGGCCGCTTTATTAACTTCCATAATGTTGCCTTTAAGGTCATGCACAAAGATCGCATCATTGGTGCTGGCAAATATTGTGCGGAACTTATCTTCTGATCTTTCAAGTTCCTTTTCAGTTTTGCGGCGCTGTACGATTCTCCACATCCCCTGCATGAGGAGGGTAAGCTGTCTTACATCAGAACTGTCATAATTTTCATTCTTATTCCCCACTCCGGCAAGGGCTACAATCTTGCCTCGCTCAAAAATAGGTACATCCATATGGCGAATCAGTTCCACATGACCCTTTGGGTATCCGCCTTTCCTGGGATGTGGCCTATTGTAATCGTTATTTATAAATGGTCGTCTTTGTCGTATACTTTCTCCCCAGAGTCCTACATCTTCGATCTTGTATTCTATCTTCTTGTCCTTAATTTTACAGCGATTCATTGGAGTATCGGACCAGGATTTCAGTTGTATGGCACCTATATCTTCATCCACAAATGCAAGATAGCCAATCTTGCTTTCTGTAAGTCGCACTCCCTCAGCTCTTGCAAAATCGATGATTTCTTTCAGGGAGGCTTCTGTCATCTGGTTAAGCTTTACAAGGGTTTCCAGGCGCGATTCATCCAGGTGGAGGGCTTCTTCGGCTTTCATGCGGTCACTGATATCTTCAACAATCCCGACTCCTCCCAACAGCTCGCCATCTTCTGATATGTAGGGGCTGTAATCGGCTTTTATAGGGGTTACTTTTTCACTTGTGGCGGAATGATATTTTCCCTCATAATGACCAGAACGTCTCAGGAATACAGCTTTTACAGCTTCATACATCTTTTTGTCTTTTAAATCCTTGAGTATGTTGAAACCGATTATTTGGTCTCTGGTCATCTCGAGAATATGCATTATATTCTCATTGCAGTGGGTTATCACACCATTTTCATCGAAATGGAATATTCCCAGGGGAGAATTTTCAAAGATCAATCTGTATTTCTTTTCAGATTCTCGCATAGCCTCTTCGGCCAATTTACGGTCTGTAATATCAATTATGATGCCCTGGTAGTACGAAGGTTCTCCAACTTCATCTCTTCCTATAAAGGACCGCTCAATCACCCAGCGTATTTCTCCGGATTTGGTGAGTATGCGGTATTCCTTGGAAAAAAAGATCTTGCCTTCAATTTCATGCTCGCTGACCTCGCTGCGTACCATATCGAGGTCATCGGGATATATTATGTCTCCATAGATAAGTTTGCCGGAAGTGAAATCTTCGGGCGTATAACCAAACTGGGAAATGTTTCCGGATACGAATTCCACAGGCCAGTCTTTCTCTGCGGTCCACAGGAAGGCCACAACAGGACTGTTTTTATAGATTTCCTCGAGTTTCCTGTCCGAACGGAGTCTTTTACGTAAGGTTTTCTGGCTTATCTTCTGCTCGCTAACGCTTTCTACAGTACAGATCATCCCGTCATAATTTCCTTTCTGGTTGAGTAAAGGAATCAATCTGCCTGTCTGGAAACTTAAGTTGCCGCCCTTTGTAACGATTGGCATGGTTTTGTAGGGTATGGGTTTCAGAGAATCTTTTGCCCTCAGGAACATTTCCCTGAAATGGGCTTCATCACCAACACTGTGGCGGGAGGCAGACATATATTGTTCCAGTTTTTTGTCTATCACTTCCTCGCTTTTGATACCGGTGATTTCTTCCATTCCCTTGTCAAAATAGATAAAAATCTCGTCTTTGTCAACGACCCATGTGCCTTTGCAAATAGTGTCAAGTATTCTTTCCAGAAGATTTTGCATTGTAGTACCCTTTGTCATCTCGCCCATAAAAAGATTACAATATTGAATATCTGGCTGATTCAATTAATATTTTATCATTAATCTTATGCGGTTTTTTTATTTTTTCCCTTGAATGGGAAATGCAGCATATAACCAGCCGCCATTGTTAATATTATAGTGGCTCCGGAAGGTACGCTTAAGTAGTAGGATAAAAACAGGCCTATAAAGGTAAATACCGTGCCGAATATAACAGCAAGCATCATCATCCTGTCAAGTTTATCTGTAAATTCACGGCTCAATGATGCCGGTATCGTTAACAGGGCTATAACAAGAATCAATCCTACAACTCTGATCATGACTATTATGGTAAGGGCTATCAGGCAAAGCATGTACAGACTAAGCTTTTCAACCGGCAGTCCTGAAACCTGTGCAAATTCTTCATCAAAACTTATGGCCATGAATTCTTTGTAAAGCAGATAGACACTTGCAATGATCAGGATATCAATTACTAGCATCAAATAGATATCATTTACAGGGACTGTCAGTATATTACCAAAAAGGTAGGTCATAAGATCCGGTGCATATCCTGGTGTAAGGCCTATGAATAGGACTCCCAGTGCCATACCTACAGACCATAGTATTCCGATTGCGGTATCTTCGGCTATATTGGTACGTCTGTTGACAAGACCTATTACAAGTGCAGAAAGCAGGCTGAAAGGCAGGACACTGAAAAGGGGATTCATTCCCAGGTAATAGCCCAGCCCAATACCGCCAAAAGAGGCATGTGCAATCCCTCCGCTTATGAAAACGATCTTCCTGACAACCACATATACCCCGATAATCCCGCATGCTATGCTGGCCAGCAGGCCTGCAACGATAGCATTTTGCATGAATGTGTATTGTAAGATATCCAGCATGTTCAATTTCCTCAATGGGCTTTCAATACCCTATGGGGTACACCATGTGCTATCATTTCTACGGGACACTTATAGGCTTCTTCAAGGTCCTCGGGCTTTATTTCTTTAGTACCGTGATAGTAGAGTTTCTGATTCAGGCAGGCCACTTTATCTACATAGACAGAGATCGCACTAATATCGTGGGATACCATAATGATTGTAACCCGGGATTTGA
The DNA here is from genome assembly GCF_001683555.1 of Methanohalophilus sp. DAL1. Lineage (NCBI taxonomy): Archaea > Methanobacteriati > Methanobacteriota > Methanomicrobia > Methanosarcinales > Methanosarcinaceae > Methanohalophilus > Methanohalophilus sp. DAL1. The sequence goes on from NZ_MAFX01000019.1 coordinate 12,342, forward strand.
GTTCTTCAAGTATTTCATAGAACTCCTTTTGCATAGTTGTATCTATTCCGGCCATAGGTTCATCGAGAAGTAACAGTTTTGGTTCTGTGACAAGTGCCCGGGCTATGAAAACCCTTTGCCTCTGCCCGCCGGAAAGTTCGGCAATGTGGCGGTCCCTGTATTCATACATTTTGACCTTTTCAAGGGCTTCCTTCACCACTTTCCGGTCATCAGGACTGTATTTTCTGAAAAGGGTTGTCTTTCCAATGCGTCCCATCATAACAACATCCCATACATTGATGGGAAAATCCAGTCTGGATGCACTGTGCTGGGGGACATAACCTACAATGTTTCTCCCCTCCTTCGGTTTTTTACCGAATATGCGTACATCACCTCTGTCTGGTTCTATCAGGCCGAGAATTACTTTTAATAAAGTACTTTTTCCCCCGCCGTTAGGTCCAATGATTCCCAGGAAAGTTCCTTCCTGCACGTCAAGATTTATCTCCTTGAGGGCAGGTACATCGTGGTAATACGACCACATATTTTTTATTTCCACTGCATGCTGATGGTTATTTAAGTCCTTCACGGAAAGCCTCTGTTACTTTATACATATTGTCTGTATAATTGCGTGCAAGGGGGTCCACTTTCACAACCTTGCCGTCAATTTCTTCTGCAACGGCTTCTGCACTCTGTGTACTGAATTGGGACTGCACAAAGATAATAGTTATGTTTTCCTGCTTTGCAAAAGTTATGACCTCACTGAGCTGTCTGGCACTTGCTTCCTTACCTTCGGTTTCGATGGGTACCATATTAAGATCGTACCTTTCTGCAAAGTATCCCCATGCAGGATGATAGACCATGAAACTATTCCCCGATTTGTTTTCAAGTGTTTCCTGAATCTCCCTGTCAAGAGACTTAAGTTCCTCGGTGTAGGAATCCCGGTTTTGTGTATATGTTTCTTCGTTGGATGGGTCTACCTCAACCAGGGCTTTGTATATGTTATCGACCATTATAATTGCATTATTGGGATCATTCCATACATGGGGGTCCATTCCTTCTCCCATTGGCCTCAGATCAATGCCTTTGGAAGAATTCACAAATAACATGTCATCATTCAGGTCCTTTATTTTTTCCAGCCATACTTTTTCAAAAGGTAATCCGGAATCAACCTTTACGTATATTTCCGCTTTGCTGAGTTCTTTCAGCTGACTTGAAGTTGGTTCATAGGTGGCAGGACTTGCACCAGGCGGAATCATTACGATTGTTTCAACATGCTCTCCTCCGACCTTTTCCACAAATTCGGCCTGGGGAGGTATGCTTACAACAACCGTTGTTTTTTCAGGCTGGTCTGAACTGTTTTCCTCCGTACAACCTGTAGTGGCAATTATGGCTAGTATTAATATAAGCAAAAATGTTTTTTTGGTATTTGGCCAAAAATAAATTTTTCTAAAAATCTGTTCCATATTATATCTTCCATATGGCATGGTTTATATAAGCATTTTTAATCTCTTATCCAAAACAATGTATTTCAGAGTTTAAATCCTTTGGTATTTTGGTATTAATCAAAAAATTAACTCCGTCTGATACAACGGGAGACCCTGGATCAGGAGATTGAAGGAGTACACCGTCAGCAGCAGGCCAAGGATGATGACGCCGCCGACGGCGGTGATCACTCCGGCGGTAATCCAAGTCGGGAATAGCCTTTTCTCTCACCATATTCATCGCAGGCAGGGCCAGTATCGTGAGTATGAGGGATATTATGAGGAGATTAACGATATATGCGGTTGTCTGCATCAGATGATGATAATGAGAAGTATTGCCGCGGCCAGCAGATAATATCCGGTTGTTCGCATCTCAGATAGACGGATCATGTTCATATCCTGATCGAGCATCAGCGTGACAGCATAAATTTCTTGGGGATATGTGGGATATTCGGTCCTGCCGTGTCTTTCAGAGGACCTGACGGCCGAAGTGTGTGAACGGTGCTCCGGCCGTGATGCGTTTTTCGGCAATGTCCCTTTCTGGCAGATGAGGATTTCGAAAACCCCACTCAATGCCTGCCGCAGATCAATAGTTTATCAGGAGTGCCCCTTTGATCAGGGGTTCATCGAAATCCACTCAGATATCCAGGCCGGAGAAAGTGCTCACATCAACAGATATGTTTGATGTCAAATGATTACGGGATACCACACACGTTCGCCAATATCAAAAGGATAATATAGGGTTCTGATAGTACTATACTGAACAGTTCGATATTGAACTATTATCCCACTTTGGTGAATCATGAACGACTTCTGGAAATTCTCCCCGACATGTGGAAAGGAAAGAAGTCTGGCCACCCTATTTATCCTTTACTCGCTATATCAAGAACCGAAGTCAGGCTATGACCTGTTGAAAGAGATTGCAAAAAAAACGGAAGGCAAATGGGTTCCAAGCAAAGGACATTGTATCCTCTGTTGAAGGATCTGGAGGAAGAACATCTCATACGGATAGTGGAAACCGGAAAGCGTTCTAAAAATATCTATAGACTCACGTCGTTCGGAGAAAAGACGCTGCAGCAGATCCGGGAGCATCGAAAAGAATCAAGAGAAAAAACGCTTGTTCTCAGAAACCTGTTCATAGAAATATTCAGACAGGACAAATCCACACTTTACAGGTTGTTTTTTGAAATCAGAATCGTTATCGACGATCTGTCACCCGACAACAATGGTCGCACCGCCAGGATTCTGGAAAAATGCATCGACGATTTAAGGAGGATCAAATCTGATGTCTGCGATACACGTTGAAAATCTAACCAGAACGTTTCATGATTTCATTGCCGTCAACAAGCTCTCGTTCGACATTGAAAGCGGGGAAATATTCGGGTTGCTCGGCCCGAACGGGGCAGGCAAAACCACCACGATCTCCATGCTCTCCACCATGCTAAAACCGACCTCCGGGACCGCCACGGTCAACGACAGGGATCTGCTGACAGACGAGGACGGTGTCAGGAAATCTATCGGAATCGTCTTTCAGGACCAGAGTCTGGATGAAGAACTGACCGCCTACGAAAATATGGACTTCCACGGCAGACTCTATCGTATCCCGAAAAACATCAGAGAGGAACGCATTTTCGATCTGCTGACCCTTGTGGAACTTGAAGATAGAAAAAATGATCTTGTCAAGACATTTTCCGGCGGCATGAGGCGGCGCCTCGAGATCGCACGGGGGCTGCTCCATCGGCCGAAAGTGCTTTTCCTTGACGAACCTACCCTTGGTCTCGATCCCCAGACACGAAACCATCTCTGGCAGTACATTGAACAGTTAAACAAAGATATGGGCATCACCATCATCCTTACGACCCACTATATGGAAGAGGCCGACAGACTCTGCGACAGGATCGCTATCATCGACCACGGCACAATCATCGCTCTGGATACAGCCCAGAATCTAAAAAACAAGGTCGGCGGGGATGTGGTCACCATCCAGACACCGGACGGTGATCGGATCTCCTCGAAGATCACGGCGCCGTGGGTCGAGCGGATCGAACAACGCGACGGCTATGTCACGATCAACCTGCACAATGCAGATACACACCTTTCTGAGATTGTCACCCTGTTGAACGGCAACGAAATCGAGATCACATCGATTTCCGTCCGTAAACCGACACTCGAAGATGTGTTTCTGGATTATACCGGCAGAACTATTCGCGAACAGGAAGCCGACGGAAGAGAAGCGATACGTATGCGTATGATTCATCGGGCTTCGAGGCGGTAAAATGGATATTATATATGCCATCTGGCTGCGCAACGTCAAGCGATATGTCCGCTCAAAAAGCAGAATTCTCGGCAGTCTCGGGATGCCCCTCTTCTTCCTGCTCATCCTGGGGTTCGGACTGAATTCGGTTGTGGTAATTCCGGGTACTGGAGAAGGCTATCTTGAGTTCCTCATACCCGGCGTCATCGCGATGACCGTCCTGTTTACTTCGATCTCCGCGGGCGTACAGATCATCTGGGACAAACAGTTCGGGTTTCTCAAAGAGACCCTGGTGGCCCCGGTATCGCGGCTGGAGATCATGCTCGGCCAGACACTTGGAGGAGCAACCACCGCGTTTATTCAGGGATTGATCATCCTGGTGCTCTCAGTGCTTATCGGCCTGATTATCGTAAGCGCCGTCGGATTTCTTATCGCCTTTCTGTTCATGATCCTCATCGGCATCGCATTCACCGCATTCGGGATCGCCATCGCCTCAAGAATGGAGGATATGCACGGGTTTCAACTCATCATGAATTTTGTGATCTTCCCGATCTTCGGGCTTTCGGGAGCACTTTTTCCGATCGAGAGTCTGCCGTCCTGGCTCATACCCGTCACATTGCTGGACCCGTTGACCTATGGTGTCGAAGGTTTACGTTACGGCCTTTCCGGCACCGCTCAGGTCGATCCGGTGGTGTGCTTTGCGGTGCTGGGCGGATTCACCATCGCCATGGCGGCTATTGGATCCTATCTCTTCAGAAAGATCACTATATGAGCCCGGTTATCCGGTATCTCCCGACTCCTGCCTGCAGATCTGCTTCCTCTTGCATCACCTCATTCAAAAACCAGGTGATGAGATGCTTCATTTTCTCATCGTTATCGATAAGACAATTAAGTACGACTTCCTTTACCCAGGCTGCGACCGTGTCCAGGGTTCGACCGAGCACATCGTCATTGAGATGTTCACGCGTGATGCCCTCTCCGAGGAGACGTTCAACGGCGATATCGTCGAAAAACTCGGGAAAAAGATAGAGGCGGTGTTCGATGAACCCGAGACCGTTGAGAACCATTGCCTTGATGACCTGAGAATGGCTGAGATGATGGTGACGGGTCTTGGGGAAGCGGTATCGATTACATCGGCGATGCGAAGAGAGTCGCAGGCACCGGCGACAATACCGAGATGGCCGATTGACAGGATCGAGCGGTCATCGAAACCGGTGACAAGGGGCATAAAAGGGGGGTTTTCACTGAAAGTACAAAGATCTTGTGGTAATTGATTATTCGGAGAGAGGAGTTTCTTACTGCAGATGGTGCGTACAATGACCACGGATCAGAAAGCGATCGCCCGGTTCTGTTAATTGGGTAAGGGATTGAAAATTTTTTCAGATATAAAGTCCGGACTCTTTTGTGCTTCATCCCGGTTTATAAATACCGTTCTGGTCAGTGTTTTTCCGACCGTATGATTTGAGCGGCCATTTCACCGATGTAGGTTACCGGCGCCATGGTATGCCCGCGAGTCACCTGCGGCATGATGGACGCATCCGCAACACGCAGCCCTTCCACTCCCCGTACCCGCAGATGGGAATCCACCACAGCCATGGGATCTTTTTTAAGGTCGCCAATACGTGCAGTGCCCACGGGATGAAAGACGGAGGAAGCTTCACTGTGGATAAAGGTTTCAATATCAGCGTCGCTTGCGTCCGGGGCGGGGTGCACCCTTTCCGTATAGGGCAAAAGCGCCCGGGTTTTTGTGAGCTGCATTGCATACCGGATGCCTTTGATAAACTTCTTCATATCGTCAGGGTTGCTGAGATAATTCGGATTGATGAGGGGCTTGTCATGCGGGTCTCCCGATGCGAGCAGGACGTTTCCCCTGCTTTTGGGTACCGTAAGAATCACGGTGAATGAGTATCCGCTCCTTTCGGCGATATTCTCCACGCCCGCGAACTCTTTTTCAGAGCCGTTCGCGTTGTGGACGTACTCCAGAATTATTTCAAAGTCAGGGCCGGTGTACGTTTTATCGCTGGATATCAGACCCGCCGCCGGGCCGGGATAGTAACAGGCAGGCCCGGTCCGCTCTCTTCGCCACTGCGCTATCGACTCATCGCTGACGGGGTTAAAATGGGTATCCGGGATAGGAATGGAAGAGAGGATCAGGACGTTTACCAGCAGGTGATCGTTGAGGTTTTCGCCGACCCCCGGAACATCTGCAACCACAGGAATGCCGTGCTTTGCCAGCTCTTCTTTTGGCCCCACTCCGGACAATTTCAGGATCTGTGCCGTGTTATAGGTGCCCGCCGAAAGAATGATCTCGGCACCCGCCGTGATCTGCTGCACTTTGCCCTGATGTTCGACTTCGACGCCCACCGCCCGGTTCCCTTTAAAGATAACATTGCGGACAAAGGTATCGGTCTGAACGGTCAGATTGGGCCTTTTGCGGATCTCCTTAGACAGATAACTGTCAGCAGGGGTGTGCCGGACCTGGTTAATGAAATCTTTCTGGACAATATCCGCGCGATACGGAGTTTCAGCCTGGAAATCCCCGATGTCGCCAAATCCGGCTTCTTTAAACGCATTCAGCAGGGTATCGGTAAATTCAGTCGGATATGCTGAATATTCCAGACGTACCTTGCCGCCTTTTCCCCTGTACCGGGTCGGCCCTAAATCTGTATCCTCAATTTTCTGGAACATCTCCAGAGCCGTTTCGAAATTCCAGCCCATGGCGCCCTGTTGTTCCCAGAAATCATAGTCTTCCTTTGTCCCCCTCATCCAGAATCCCATGTTGATTGCCGAAGATCCCCCTACAACATGCCCCCCGGGAGAGTAGATTTTCCGGTTGTTTAAGCCCTTTTGCGGTTCTGTCTCATACTGCCAGTCGTAATCAGTCCCCCAGACCTTAAAGAATGCTCCCGGTGTCCGGGAAATATCGTTGGTGTTCTCCCCGCCCGCCTCCAGCAGCAGAATGGAGACCTGGGGGTCTTCACTCAGTCTGGATGCTACAACAGGGCCGGATGTACCGGCCCCGACGATGATATAGTCGTATGTCTGCGTCATCATCGATCCCTCCTTCTTATGCATGGTTCTTCAATCTTCCTTGTTTAATTATACAGATCTGAACAGTACGATTCTGTGTTCGAAGTTCTTAAATGTTCTCCAAGACATCTTTGCCGTCGACTTTCACTTCATATTCCCGACCACTTTTTCCCGTAGTTACATCCTACATTCCTGCAAATTCATAACGAGCCATATTCAAAATGGCTGAATTTCGACTTATATTATAATCGGGGCATATTTCATTGGCGGATATATTTGCGCTCGTTAGGTGTCAAGTACAACACATAACGATATTGAGCATTTTCAGAATACTGAAAATATATCAACTAAATTGCAATAAAACGAATTTGTGTCTCTTTTTTCCCACCATCGTTATGTGTCTTCGAGAATACAGGATGTAGAAGCGAACTGTCCCGGAGGAACCACGACGATCGCCCTTGATTTCGGCAGGGTGAGGATAGGACACTGGATGGCATACCTCATCCGGAACGCCGGGACAGGAGCGATATGAGTTTGTCCGCCAGATACTTGCTCAGGACTCTCCTGCCATGATCGAAGCGCGCGCCTGGTCCGCGTTGGCGAGCATGACCGATCTGCGCGTCTCTCCAGATACCGGCTTGCAGGTTTTCAGTTCTGCGTCATTGCATTCCAGTAATCATACTCGTGCCTCCAGCGCTCTTTGTTTGAGGCGACGAGTGCTTTCATCCTGTCTGCCATTTCCGTGTGGAATTTCTCCTGTTCAGGGTATCTTCTCGTTTCCGCGATCGCCGTAGCAAGATCCTGTCCGAGTTCGAAGGACCGTTCTTCGGCGTTAAAGAACGCGCCGGAATCAGCGACGAGATCGATGCTGACCTCACCGATGGTGTCGGCTCCAAGTATCCTGAGCACATTGTTGAGGTAGGTTGTCACCTCGCTTGCACCCGCCCCGCCGGCGGTCGAGACCGCACAGCCATATTTTCCAACGAAACGCTGGCAGTGGACGACATCTGACATTCTGTCCAGGAGCACCTTCATCTGTGCGGTCACGTTGTTGATGTAATTCGGCGAGCCCAGTACAATCCCGTCGGCCCGGATCATTTTTTCGAAGGTTAGTGCATAGTCATCTTTCTTCGGGCACTCCCCTGTATCGTGGCAGACCGTGCAACCTGTACAGAACTTGATGTCGAGAGCCGCCGCATCGATTCGTTCCACGTTGGCTCCGGCCATTTCGGCTCCCCTGAGTACCGCATCCAGAAGCTGGCCCGTCTTACTATCCCGCCCCCGCGGGCTTCCATTTATTCCGATCACGTTCATCTTATCACATCCATCTTGATCATAGAGGGCAGTGCAACCCTGTTATTTAAGGTTTCTGTTTCGCTCTCCAGGACTGTGTCATCGGCATTATTCTTCCTGATTCTCTATTTGATGCCTGACATGTCATGGTTTAAGGTGAATCTCTGGATGACGGCGCCGTCATGATCCTGATGATTCTGTGTTCTTCTAGGGCATGCAAGGCTACGACCCACTGCCCGGCGACGCTGCCGCCCGGTTCTGCCGTATCGTCATCGGATGGAGATGGGCCAAAGAGGGATCGGTTGTGCCGTCCTGATAAACAGGGTCGATCCCGGTCACGGCCTTCAGGTCCTTCAATGCGCTGGATCCATGGCAGGAGGCATCATGATTGTTTTGAAAAACTCAGGCAGTCTGTCGTCAACAATAGGTATAAATATCTCGATTGACATGTCAACTGACGGCAATGGAGGATTAATGGATGGCAATGAAGGATGAACGCGTAACAAAAAAGATCGGATTTCTCTACTGGTCTTATCGCACGCTGTTCACCAGGAAAATTTCTCCTCATGCAATCGGCCCCAGCCAGGCCGGGTTCCTGACCCGGTTGAGTGAGGGGGACCTGGTAAGACAGGACGAACTGGTCTCGATGAGCGGTGTCGACAAAGCGATTGGCACCCGTGTCGTCAGGAAACTCATGGAAGCCGGATATATCCGGCGCATGCGCGACCCCACAAATCACAGGGCTTATCTCCTTTCTCTCACCGCCGAGGGCGCCAGGATGAAACCAATCATTCTCGAAGTCTATGACTCCATCAATGAGTCTCTGTTCCAGGGGTTTACCGACGAGGAACGGGATATGGTGCGCAATCTTCTGGACAGAATGATCGAAAACCTGCGTCGGATCCCTGAACCTTGAGTTGAGAAACCCAAATAAAAAAATATACGGCAGCTCTGCCGTTTTCAGAAAATTTTCTCCTGTATTTGATATCCGTACCACAAACAGAAAGGAATGATCATATTGACAGCTCCACTTACAGAAACCGATCGATATAAATGGGTGGCCCTGGCTGTGGCCTCTCTGGGAACGCTCGTTGGCATATTGAATGCAAGCACTCTGATCATCGCACTGCCGACGATCATGGTGGACCTGGATACAAACCTCATCGGGGTGATGTGGGTGCTCATCGCCTACACACTGATCATCACCATCCTCGCCCCGGCATGCGGACGTCTTGCCGACATCCACGGGCGAAAAAAACTCTATGTCTTCGGACTTGTCGCCTTCACCATCGGCTCGCTCCTGTGCGGGTTTGCTGCGAATATCACCCAGCTCATCGGGTTCCGCATCCTCCAGGCAGTGGGAGGGGCGTTTCTCGTTGCGAATGGCAACATCCTCGTTGTAGATGCATTTCCCCCCTATGAACTCGGGAAGGCAATGGGTGTCCTCTCCATGATCAAGGCTGCTGCGTTTGCCGTCGGTCCGATCCTCGGCGGTTTCCTGACGATGATCGACTGGCGGCTGAACTTTTTTTTCAATGTACCGATCGGACTCGTTGTTGCATATGTCGCTCACACCCGGCTCAGGGAAGTAACGGAGTTCAGCGGGAAAGAATCGTTTGACGTGCCGGGCATACTCCTCTTTACGGTTGCTTTCGTGACCCTGGCCGTCTATCTGAGCGTCGGCCTCATTTTTGGACTTCTCTCCGTTCCAATGCTGGCCACACTTGCCGTCGGCATTATTTCGCTTGTCGCATTCATCCGCCACGAACTCACAATTCAAGATCCACTCATTGACCTCTCCCTGTTCGGCATCCGCATATTCACCTACGGACAGGCAAGCGCGTTTCTGAATTCTATCGCCCGCGGCGCTGTCATGATAATGATGATTCTGTTCTTCCAGGGTCTGCGAGGCTACGACCCGCTCATGGCAAGCATTCTGATCACACCGATGGCGATCGGGCTGATCATCGCCGGGCCGCTGGGGGGAAACCTCTCCGACAAATACGGGTCCAGGTTGATCAGTACCGGAGGGCTCGTGCTCTCCCTTGTCGGGCTGGTCGGGCTTTCCATGATGCAGTACGACACCACGTACCGGGTGCTCGCAGTCTGGATGTTCGTGCACGGGTTTGGAAGCGGGCTGTTCCAGCCTCCGAACACCAGTGCGATCATGGCGTCCGTTCCATTGAAACGGCGGGGGGTGGCATCGTCGATGCGTTCATTCCTGAACACCTCCGGCATGGTGATCTCGATGACCATTGCGCTTCCCCTCCTCCTCAGTACCATCCCGCTGGAAATGATGATGAACATGTTCGTTGTGGGCGGTATGAACATGCCCATAGATACACAGATCACGTTCACCACCGGGATTGCATTTGTTTTCTTCATCTCATCGGTGCTCACGGTCCCGGCAATCATTGTTTCGGCAATGCGGGGGAGTGAGGACGTGGGAAGAAGCAGGGAACAGGCGGGATGAATTGATTTTCGTGGGGAGGGTTCTGTACAAACGTTCCTGTCTCGGGGGAGCGCCTCTGACTCGCGGGTGAGGGTGTATCCGCAAGCGTTCCCTGTAACCCCACCGATTTTTTCATCCCATGCGGCAGCGCAACTTCTGCCCCCTTCAATCAAATTATTTTTGATGACTTCAACGCGGGAGAACGCGAAATCCCAGGGTTCCCGAACAATAAGCAAATTATCAGGAAAACTCCCTGATTTTAATTTATCCAGATATTTGGTGAGATTCAGGTTAGATTGTGCGTCTGAGAGTTGGGCATGAATATCACGGCGAACGGTTATTCCACCAGGGATCTTCCCCTGCTGATTGCTTTGTTTCTGCATTTCTCCTTGATGGATAGTGGATGTCCGCGAACGGCTCTGCATGGTCCTGTCCATCGATGCCCGCGGTTTCGCGCCGAAATATCCCCTGTCCTGATAGACGGCCTCCCCTTTTTCTGAGAGGTCGATCCGGCTGTCATGGAGGGGGGTAGTAGTCGTTGTGATCCTTCTGATGAGTTGATGATCCCTGTCCATTCTCGAATCATCATCGTTCTCTGATGCATCATCCGAGGATAAAGATACCCTTGAAGCCATTGAGCAATAAGTGACCTTTTTTCTTTTTTACCACCCATGATTTTTAAATAGCTTCATTACAATATGACTACTGATACTGATATATCGAAATTTTTGATTGTAATTCAGGTGAAGCAATGTACTCAGACAGAATAAATGCACTACCACCGTATTTGTTTGCAACGATAGATGAAGCCAAAGCCAAGGTCAAAGAAAAGGGCGTGGATGTAATAGACCTTGGTGTGGGTGATCCTGATCAGCCTACACATCAGCATATCGTCGATTCCATGTGCGAGGCTGTCCGCGATCCCTCAACCCACAGGTATCCATCCTATTCTGGCATGCCGGCTTTCAGGGAGGCAGCAGCCCGCTGGTGTAAGGAGACAAAGGGAATTGACATCGATCCGGCCACCGAAGCCCTCACAATGATTGGTTCCAAGGAAGGTGTAGCACACATCCCACTTGCCTTCCTCAATCCCGGAGATGTAGCCCTTGTGCCTGATCCCGCATACCCGGTGTACAAGATAGGCACCCAATTTGCAGGTGGTGTACCTCATATTATGCCTCTGCTTGAGGAAAATGATTTCCTTCCGGATCTGGATTCGATTCCAAAGGATGTGCTTGAGAAAACCAAACTCATGTTCATGAATTACCCCAACAACCCAACTTCAGCCACAGCAAGCCTCAAGTTCTTTGAAGAGGTTGTGGATTTTGCACGGGAAAATGATGTTGTGATAGTCCATGATAATGCTTATTCCGATATGGTTTATGATGGTTATGAGGCTCCCAGTTTCCTGAGTGTTGATGGTGCGATGGATGTAGGTGTTGAATTCTATTCCCTTTCCAAAACTTACAATATGACAGGCTGGAGGATTGCCTTTGCCGTGGGTAACAAGGATATAATCACCGGCTTTGGAAAGGTCAAGTCCAATATAGACTCGGGTGCATTCGAGGCAGTCCAGAAGGCAGGAATTACTGCACTGGACAGTTCCCAGCAGTGTGTCACAGATATGAATAGTGTATACAAGCAAAGACGTGATGCCCTGCTGAAAGGTCTTGACGCGATGGGTCTTGATGTGAATCCGCCAAAGGCCACCTTCTATGTATGGGCCCGGGTTCCCGAAAAATATAGTTCAATTGACTTTTCTTCCCTCCTGCTTGAAGAAGCGGGAATTGTCGCGACTCCGGGTGTAGGATTTGGCGATTATGGTGAAGGCTATATCAGGTTCGCTCTCACCCAGACTGTTGAACGTATAGAAGAAGCCGTAGGAAGAATGGAAAAACTGGATTTGTAATCTTTTCCTTTCTCTTTCTTTTCATTTTTCAGGCAGTATGCTATCCGGATTTATACGGCCGCTCTGTATCATATAATCGGCCAGTACAATTGCCATCATGGCCTCGGCGACAGGTACCATTCTCGGAGGGATAGTCGGATCATGGCGACCCTTAATTTCTATAATTTCTTCTTTTTTTGTCATCATATCTGCCGTATGCTGGGGTAATGAGATTGATGGTGTGGGTTTTACAGCACAGCGGCAAATTATTGGCATGCCTGTGGTAAGTCCTCCGAGCACCCCGCCTGCGTTGTTGGTAAGTGGTTTTATTGTTTCGTTGTCAACTTCAAAGGCATCGTTCATCTCACTGCCTCTCATTCGGGCTGCCTTGAATCCTGCACCAAATTCAATTCCCTTGACTGCACCGATACCCATCATTGCAGCCGCAATATCTGCATCGATCTTATTGAATACCGGTTCTCCCAATCCTGCCGGTACACCTGTGGTAAGGATTTCCACAATTCCTCCGGTGCTTTCCCCGCAGTTGCGCATTTTCTCTATCATTTCAAGCATTTTTGTAGCAGCTGAAGGGTCTGCGCAGCGTACAGGATTTTTTTCGATTGCAGTTTTGATATCCGGATCGATATTTTCTGCCCGTATTCCTCCGAGTTCTATTACATGTGCAACTACTTCGATACCGTATGCTCCAAGTAATTTTTTTGCAATTGCGCCGGCTGCTACCCTGCCAATGGTCTCACGTCCTGACGACCGTCCTCCTCCCCTGTGGTCTCTGTGGCCATATTTTTCCATATAGGTAAAATCCGCATGACCGGGTCTGGGTTTATTGCGCAATTTGTCATAGGAACTGGAATTTGCATCCTTATTGTAAACTATCAGTGATATTGGGGTGCCTGTTGTAATACCTTCAAAAATTCCCGACAGAATTTCTACCCGATCTTTTTCTTTGCGGGGTGTTGCAGCGCCACTCTGTCCCGGTCGGCGGCGATCCAATTCCTTCTGTATATCCGCTTCATCAAGAGCCAACCCCGCAGGAGTTCCGTCCACAACTACTCCTAATGCCTTTCCGTGGGATTCTCCCCATGTGGTTATCCTGAATGAATGGCCAAACGTGTTTCCTGCCATGCTATTATGTTACACATTCCGTTATTTATCAATTTGCTTCAATCCTGCTTTTCATGTGGCTCCGTATGCACAACTACATCCTTTACATCTTCCATGTACTGCTTTATTTGATCGCTCACCTGATGGGATATAGCATGGGCCTGATCAACCGGCATTTTTGGATCCACCTCTATATGCAGATCGATATAATATTCTCCTTTTGTCCCTCTTGTGCGTATCCGGTGGCATTCCATGACGCCATCTACTTCAAAAGCTATGTTACATATTATATCTTCATCAATCCTTGATTCGTCGCATAGGGTTTTGCTGCTGCTTTTGATTATATTGATCGCTGCGCGGATTATAAACAGGGAGATAATGACAGCTATTATCGGATCTATAAGGAGGTATCCACCTTTTACAGCAAGCAGGCCTGCGATGACTGATATGGAAACATAGATGTCACTTCTCGTATGCATGGAATCTGCAATCAGGATGTCACTTTTCAGTTTGTCCCCTTCTCTTTTTTCGTATATTGTTACAAAGAGGTTGACCGCAATGGTAAGTATCATTACAACAAAACTTAAAAAAGTGATCTCCGGTGTGGATGGTGAGATAAAACGTTCAACTGATTTGGAGATTATTTCCACCGCTACTATGAACAGCAATACCGCAATAAAAACCGATGCCAGGGATTCATATTTTTGGTGTCCGTAGGGATGACTGCGATCAGGCGGTTTTGATGCGATCTGGATTCCGAGAATGCCTATTATGTTGGAGATGCCATCAAATAGGGAATGATAACCGTCAGATTCCATACTTAAGGTGTTAGTAAAACTACCATAGCCGATTTTGGCAAAGGATACAATCAGGTTAAGTACAAGTATCTTAACAAGTATCGATCTTATTAACCGGTATTTATCTGTAGGGGAATCCATCATAATAATTTAAGTCCTGTTTGTTATATTTAGATACTACTTTAATGAAGAAGTATATTGGCTTTCCGTTATTTCGTTAACATGGTGACTAAGATGTTCAAAGTTGCGATTACAGGCAAAGGCGGTGTGGGAAAAACCACCATCTCAGGTACGATTGCACGTTTACTGGCCAGGGATGGCTATGATGTACTGGCAATAGATGCGGATCCAGATATGAACCTGGCTTCCTCACTGGGTATAACAGTTCCTCCCAAACCATTGACCGAATACAGGGAAATGATCGAGGAGCGTGCGGGGCAGACAGGAGGCATGTTCAAATACAACCCTAAAGTGGATGATGTAGTTGAACGATTCGGGGCAGTGGGCCCGGATAATGTAAAAATGCTCGTCATGGGTACAGTGGAACGTGGCGGAAGTGGTTGTATGTGTCCTGCATCAGCATTTTTACGCGCCCTGCTGAGACATGTGGTGCTCAAGGACAGCAGTGCTGTCATAATGGATATGGAAGCCGGTATAGAACATCTGGGAAGGGGAACCACAAAGGGCATTGATTTGATGCTGATTGTTGTGGAGCCGGGCAGACGTTCCATAGAAACCGCATCACGTATAAAGAAACTCTCTGACGAGATTGGCATCAGGCACATTGCTGCGGTCGTTAATAAGAGCAACGAAGCCGACATGTCCGCTGTGCTGGAGGATATCGGTATCCCTGTACTTGGCGAGATTCCTTTTTCCCCGGACTTTATAGAAGCCGACCTGCAGGGTATGTCACCCATTGACCTGGGTGGGGATGCATTGGAGTCTATCAAAAATGTCAGGGACAATATGGTGGATATGATTGCATCTTTCCATGATGCTTAAATGAAGTAAAGGATCACAGGCAGCAAAATCACTCCCATAAGATGACTCCTCCTGACTTTCATGAAAGGGGGAAGCATGCCGATTGTGGTAGCTGTCAAAAAGAGCAGTATTCCGAAAATCCCGGTAAACAGGGCCACCATTATAGTCAGTCCGGCTATGACAGCAAAACAGAGTTTCCTGTATTCTATTCTCTTCAGTACATGATGGACGTTGTTTCCAATGGTAATGGTGGATAGGTAGGACAGCAGGGCTGCTGCAACGATTGCTATCAGGAAAAGAATTATTGAGCGACTTTCAATGGTTGTGGTATCAAGTAAACGGTTGACTGCCACCATCGCACCGCTTCTTGTTTTACCGATCATCGCCAGGGCAAAAAGGCCAAAAATAGAATTTGCTGTATTAACCCCGGATATGGATACAATAAACTCTTTTGAATCTTCCAGTTCATCTTCAATATCGTCCCTGTCAATTTCTTTTGGAATAGTAAATCTTGCAACCACTGTGGCAATTGAAGCCGATATGCCGGGCAGCCATGCAACAATTGAACCAGCAAAACTGCCGGATATTATGCCACGTACGATTCTCTTTACTGAAAGTTGCATGCGGGATATATTTTCAGAAGGGATATGCGAGTCCGACATCAGGCTGATTGCTAGTTGCGAGGCACCGAACAAACCACTCAAAATAGGTAACAGAATGGACGTTTCACCAAATTTAAAGATTGGTGTTGCCAGGTATTCCATCTCAAATGCAAAGTATCCCAGCAAGCCGCTCAGTATAAAAAGACAAAGAGCATAACCTTTGTATCTAAATGAGGCAAGTGATCCCTGTCCTGTGATATATTCTCCTTTCTCGGTCAGGATAAGTATGGCTGATATGACAATGAGTATCAATGCCATATTCTCCTGTATGGTATCATAGGAATTTGTGAAGAAAAATACCAGAGGATATGCCATTATGAGGGCAAAAGCAACAGAACCTGCACTTCCCAGGGCAGAAAGTCTGACAGCTTCAGCACCATATCCATCCAGTAGCAACCTGTGACCGGGCAGGACTGCAAGTGCCATGTCATCGTTAGGTGCGCCCAGAAAAATGGCGGGTATAATATCGTGGAAAGTATGAGATATGGAGTTAGATAATACAATTATTGCTACATAAAGAGGTTCGATTCCCTGATTAAGAAGAAGGGGACTCAATCCTACCAGTATCAGGGCGAAATTGTTTGTATGTATGCCTGGGATTAGACCGGAAACGATTCCCAGCAAAAATCCTGTAAGGATTGACAACAGTATCAGGGATATTTCAACTGTCATGGTGCCCGTTATTTATCCATAACAATATTTATATTTTTGTTTATGTTAATATTTTATTTGTATATTATTTTATTTGTATTCAATGTGTGACCTAAGTATTTATACGAGATTAAATTGAATGTGGTCACATGACCGAAGAAAAAACCAGGTGTATGAAGTGCAATCATGAAGCTATCATTTACCAGCCCTATTCCGGTATGCACCTGTGCAAAAAACATTTTACAGAAGATGTCGAACGTAAGGTCAAGCTTACGATTCGCAAAAATTACAATATCGGTAAAAACGAAAAAATTGCAGTTGCCTTGAGTGGTGGAAAGGATAGCTGTGTGGCCCTGTATATCTTGAACAAGATTTTTGGCAAGCGCAGGGATCTGGAACTTGTTGCAATTACAGTTGATGAAGGTATTTCTGTTTACAGGGAACGTTCAATAGGGTATGCCAGAAAACTGACGTGCGATATTGGTGTAAAGCATCTTATCCATAGTTTTGCTGATGAATACGACACATCCCTTGATGAACTGGCAGCAAAGGAAAGGGCACATGGTGCCTGCAGTTATTGTGGTGTGCTGCGCAAATCCCTGGTTAACAGGATAGCTCTTGATATCGGGGCAAAACGACTTGTGACAGGCCATAACCTTGATGATGAGGCCCAGACGATAATGATGAACCATCTGGGGGGTGATGTGGAGCGGATGATACGTCTTTCTCCGCCAAGAGAACTCGACGGACTGGTCCTACGTGCCAAACCATTGCGCAAGATCCCTGAAAATGAAGTGGAATTGTATGCAAAGGTCAATGATATTCCGGTAGATATAAGCCTGTGTCCTTACAAGCACGAGGCCTTGCGTAATGAAGTAAGACTGATGCTTGACGACTTTGAACAAAGACATCCTGGTACGAAATATTCAATCCAAAAAGGCTTTGATAAAATGGTGGGAATACTTGCAAGACAATTCCCTCAGGCGGAAATTAAAAAGTGCACAATTTGTGGACAGGCCTGCACTACTGATGTCTGTCAGGCCTGTCGGCTTCTTGGCAAGACCTGATCAACGCTGAAATTTCAGATAGTCATCAATATCATAAAACTGTGTGCTTTTGCCGCTTAAATACATCCTTGTCCACCACAGTACTGTCAGGGGCTGGATTACTGCAAAGGACAGGACAAAATCAGCAAAGGACCAGAATGTGCTGAGTATTTCAATGGAACTCAGGACTTCCCCGACCACTCCTGTAAGGATTGACAGGCCAATCAGAATCAGCCAGAGAATGACGGTGTCAAGTTTGTTGTCCATGAAAAATGAGAACCCTTCTTCCAGGGCTTCCAGGGGTTCCAGTCCACCAACAACCAGTGCATATTCTGCAAAAGTAAAGACCAGCTTGACCACAATGGCATAGAATATCCAGACAAATATTCCAAAAACAAGGATTAATGCGCCTGAGAGTGCTTCTTCAGGGTTTTGCATCAATATGTTCAGGTTCCCAATGGCCAGTATTCCGGGCACCACGAAGATTATTCCTGCGAGGATAATCAGCATTACTATGAACCTTGTAAGAAAGAGGTTGACCAGATTCTTTTTTCCTGATTTAAACATCTCATTGATATTGGTGGAGCCTTCTTTGAGCGCTTTTTTTGCCATTCCTATGGCTCCGCCGTAAAAATAGGAACTTATGAGGGTGGATACTATGAATGCTGCGATAAATAGGAGTATGAACAATCCCATATTTTCATAAAAGGCGGCTGCGAGAACTTCAAATGCCATTTCAGGATTGATATTTGTGGGGTCTGTTGTAATGTCCTGCATTGCAGGCATAATAAATATAATGACCGCAAACATAAACATGGCAAACATTGCAAATATGCCTGCAAAGATGTTCAAAAAGAATGGGATGCAAATATTGAGATTATGTGTCCAGGTCTGAAAGCCTTTTCTCAGAACCGTATTTATATTTTCCATTAAATGTTATCTCCCGATTACCATGTCGTGATAGTTATATGGAAGTTTTCCTATGGATATAACTGCGTT
>NZ_MAFX01000020.1:0-28091 GCF_001683555.1 Methanohalophilus sp. DAL1
GAACATCTCAAAGAGGCTGAAAAGAAATACAGGTCAATATTTGAAAAGACACCTATTGGGATTGTTTATTTTGACAGGAAAGGCAGAATAAGCAACTCTAATGAAGCCTTCAATTCTATATTTAAGACTATTATTGATGAAAAGAAAGAACCTGAAATTTTTGATTATATTCCCGATAAGGATGTGTCTGGCCAGATAAAAAAGGTGCTTTCCGGAAACGCTCTTTCTTACAGGGGAGAATACGAGGTTAACACTCAATATTCATCCAAATCTATAAAAATTACATGCAATTCCTTGCTCCTGGATGGTGTTTTACAGGGTGGAATCGGCATCTTTGAAGACATTTCCCTGCAAAAAAGTGCTGAAGCCACTTTTCAAATGAACAAATCCCGACTTGAAGCCCTTTTAAAATTAAACCGAATGGAAGTTTTTTCTTTCGATGAAATAGCTCGTTTTGCTCTTGAACTTACAGTTGAATTTACAGACAGCGATTGGGGCTACTTTTGCAAGGTGGGGATGGATGGCAACCCTGAAAAAATACTGTATGCTCCTGATGCAGAAGATCTGGAATCATTTGTATCCGGAAGAATTGAGTATTTTGAGTTCAAAGATAGAAAATCCAATGTTATGGATGCGGGAAAAACTGTCGAAATACCTACTTTTGAAAATGAACAGCTTGTAATTGTTGCAGGTTTTAGCAGGAATATAGCTTTTAAAGAAATGGAAAAAAATCAATTAGAACTTTTTATACAGGATATATGGACTACAATCAAACATAAAATGGCCGAGAAATCGTTACGTGATTCTGAAATCAAATATTCTTCCCTTGTGGAAAACGGCAATGATGCAATAGTAGTAATTCAGGATGGTAAACTTAAATTTGCAAATTCGATGTTTTGTGAATTCGTGGGCAACGATTGTGATTCAATACTTGATACGGATTTTAGGAATTACGTTGCTGAAGAATATCGCCGTATGGTGACAAAAAAAAACCAGCAGTATATACAGCAAAAGGAGATGTCTCATTCCAGGGATGAAATTGAACTGGTTACAGAGAACGGCAAAAAAATACCTGTAATCGTAAGCACATCTGTAATCGACCATGAAGGCAAACCTGCAGTAATGGCATTTATAAGCGATATTACACAACAAAAAGAAAAGGAGAACGAACTTCTTGAAACTTTTAAAGTTCTAAAAGTGCTTCAGTCTGTAATTCGTACCAGTCCTGCAATAGTTTTCTTTTGGGCTCCGGAGGAAGATTGGCCGGTGGAATTTGTATCTGAAAACATTGAAAATTTTGGTTACAGGGCCGAGGAGTTTACTTCCGGAAAATTACAATATGGAGATATAATACATCCCTCTGATCTCGATTATGTCCATCAGAAGCTTGCAAAATATTCAGATGAAGGAATGTCGGATTACAATCTGGAATACCGCATAATCACAAAAAATGGAGACGTGCGCTGGGTTGAAGAACGAGGTTCCATCCAGTACGAAAATAATAATATAAGCCACTATCAGGGTATAATCCTTGATATCACTGAAAGAAAAAGAGTAAATCGTTTTTTAGATATTGATACTGATATTGGGAATTTCCTGACACCCACCGGTGATCTGCAAGAAATGTTTGATCAGTTACTCGAGCTGGCCCTTCATATTGAAGGTGTGGATGCAGGTGTCCTCTATATTGTTGACAAATCCAGTAAAGACCTTAATATTGTAGCCCATCGTAATATTTCCGATGATTTTGTTGAAAAACATTCTACAATTGAAAAAGATTCACTTAGAGGAAGATTCCTGTCAGTACAGTATCCCGTGTATAAACTTTATTCTGAGATTTATCCCTTCTCTAAATCCAACAAGAGCAAGGATAGCCTCCTGGCAACAGCCATTATACCTGTAATAACCAATGATAATTTATCTGCAGTACTGTTTTTGGCATCCCATGAAAATTATGAGATTCCATATTCTATACGTAACTCGCTTGAAACTGTGGCAAACCAGATAGGTTCTGTGCTTGACAGGATTGAAAAAGAGGCAGGTATTCAGAAAGGGCAGTATGATTTACAGGTGCTCTTTGACACAATACCTGAGCTGATTTTTGTGGTGGATTCAGAAGGCTGCATCCTTTATTCCAATCTTAATGTTGCAAAAACCCTGAAATATTCCAAACAGGAAATAACAGGTATGAATTTTGTAAGAATTCATTCTCATACTCAGGTACTTGATGCTGCAAAAGCCTTTAACGAAGCACTCAATGGCAACAAACAGAAAAAATTGTTCACATTGATGGACAAAAATAATAATCTAATAAATGTCGATACTACAATGCAAAGGGGGGAATGGAACGGTAGTGATGTGGTCGTCGTTGTCAATCGAATTGTTGAATGACGATAGATTCATAAATTATTAATGCAGATGCATAGTAAACTAAAGGATTGCAAGTAAAGGGGGGAGCAAAAATGATAGATATCAATCCTAAAAATACTTTGATACGCTACAACATATTGGTTGAAAGCGACATGACTCCTGAAGAGGTGGCAGAACCGCTTTACCCCACAGACCCCCATATTCGTCAGATCGCCAAAGCTGTTTTTGAAGGCGATGAGGATGAAGTTATTGCTGCTTTGCAAAATACAATTGATTCCGGAGTCGATCCTCTTTCACTTATAAACGATGCTCTAATGGCAGGAATGGAAGTAGTATCTACTCTCTATGATTACGGGTTGCTGTACCTGCCGGATGTTATTATCTCTGCCCAGGCAATGATTGAAGGTATAGAATATTGCAAGGAACAATCCAAACAGACTCATGAATCAAAGGGCAAGATCATTTCTTATGTTGTAGAGGGTGATATTCACGACATCGGGAAAAAGATTGTAACTGTTCTTTTACGTGCCAATGGCTATGAAGTTATTGATCTTGGAAAAGATGTGCCTGTTGAAGAAGTTGTGGCCGCAGCCAAAAGAGAAAAACCCATCATGCTTTCTGGAACCGCCTTGATGACCACTACAATGCATGCTTTCAAAGACGTGAATTCGCGACTGCTGGCAAGTGATATAAATGTACCTGTAGTTTGTGGTGGAGGTGCTGTAACCCAGGACTTTGTTTCTAATTATGATCTGGGAGTATATTGCGAGGAAGCTGCAGACGTACCCAAAATTGCAGATTCCATCCTGCACGGATTGGATATAAAGAAATTAAGGGATACTTTCCATAAACACTAAGGAGATCTATATTATGTCTGTTAAACGTTATTCTTCCATGGAATATGACAATTTTGAAGACCTTCTTTTTGGCCACTCAAAATATCCTGTGAAAACCGGTCTTGATCTGGAAATTGGTGCTGGGTACACAACTGCTGAAATTAATTATGCTCCCCGACCGGATGCGGCTGAAAATAAGGAAACTCTTGTAAATGAATACGAGCGTATTACCCGTGACATAATGGAAAGGATGGTCCAGGTTGGTTTTCCATCAGTCGTGCTTGAAACTGAACATGTGCAACAAATGACACATAACCCTGAATGGGGAGGTGATATTGCAACTGCTCAAAAAGCAATCATGGAAGAGTATCATGATGAATATGGCATCAAATGTGCCCTCAGGCATACAGTTGGTGATGTCCGGGGAGACAGGGAAAGAATTGATCTGCGGGGGGATGCTTATTCCCGGATACTTGAATCGTTTGAGCAAATCGCTTCTTCAGGAGCGGATATGTTGTCGATTGAATCCCTGGGGGGTAAAGAAGTATTTGATCATTCAATCCTGAGGAATGACATGCGGGGAGTTGTCTTTTCAGTTGGTATACTTGGCGCTCTTGATGTTGAATATATATGGAAGGATATCTGCAGTATTGCAAAAAAAAATAAAGTAGTACCTGCAGGCGATACGGCCTGTGCACAGGCAAACACTGCAATGTTTGTTGCAGGTGGTCTGCTTGACTTCAAATTATCCCATAGCGTGGCATCTGTTGTAAGGGCAATTTCTGCATCAAGATCCCTTGCTGCATATGAAGCAGGGGCAGTTGGTCCGGGTAAGGATTGTGGATATGAGAATAATATTATTAAGGCAATTACCGGTTACCCCATTTCCCAGGAAGGCAAAGGTTCTACATGCGCCCACTCTGATTTGATGGGCAACATGGCCATGCAGTGTTGCGATCTTTGGTCAAATGAATCCGTGGAATACCGGGGAGATTTTGGAGGAACCACTGTGCAATGTTGGGGAGAAACTCTTTCTTACGATTGCAGCATGATGAATACCGCACTGGAAGCCGGAGTTGGCAAAACCCTGCGTGATGTGCTAATGGTTTCGGACAGATACAGGGATCCACAGGCATTTATACTATCTTATGATAATGCCTACCGTATTGGAGAAGTAATAACTGCCCATCCGGATGACATGTACCTGAGGGCAAAAGAGGCAGGCATGAAAGCTTGTGAACTAATCGAAAGTGGTTCCGAAGGATTTCTGGAGTTATCCAAGTTTGAAAAAGCTACAATAAAAAAGGCCCGGAATGACCTGAAATCATTAGACGAAAATATGGAATCTTTTATTTGTAATTGTCTGGATATCTATTCATCTGAAGTGGATACTTTTGATCCATCAAATTATGGCCTTTAATTTCTATAATTTTAACTACTAGTTTGGTGTTTCCAGATTTTTCCTATATATAGTTATTTCTATCTACCACCTAATAATTTAATTGTTTTTAATTTCATATTAAAAACGCTATGCAGCAAATCATGTATACTTCCAATTATATTTTATGTTTATTCGATTGTAGGTATCTATTTATATTATCTATTCAGCCAGTTCATTTCATTATAGTATATAATTATTAGTATAACTAATAATCCCTATTTTTTGAATTTGTGCAAATATACTCAAAAAAAAGCAATCAAGAGATGTATTTCTTACTATAGAAAATAGTTAATTTGAATTAAAAATAATGGACAACATTTATATACAACCATTGAACAATAGAAATGTTTATATAGTATAGAATCTCACTTTAAGATGAGGTTTGATTAAACCTCACAAAAGATTGGAGTAGGGCCAATCGCCATCAGGCATTGACCCTGAATATATTTGAAACAAATATGGAAGGAAGTGTAGAATGACCAGTTTGGACGTAGATCCCAGTGAAATTCTGGAAAGATATAACGTCAAAATGGAAAAAGCAATGACGCCGGATGACGCGGCAGCAGAACTTTATCCAAAAGACGATCTGATTCGCCCTATTGCAGAAGCAATCTATGAGGGAGAAGAAGATGACACAGTAGAGGGCCTCCAGAAAGCAATTGATGCCGGTAAGGATCCAATTGCCTTAATAGATGATGCCCTGATGGTAGGAATGGGAGTGGTAACAAAACTCTACGATGAAGGAATAATTTTCCTGCCAAACGTAATGATGTCTGCAGATGCAATGCTTGATGGTATTGATTTTTGTAAATCCCAAGCCAAGGAAGCACCTGTATCCAAAGGTAAGATCGTATGCCATGTTGCAGAAGGTGACGTGCATGATATCGGTAAATCCATTGTCTCAGCCCTCCTGAGAGCAAATGGTTTCGATGTAGTGGATCTTGGACGTGATGTACCGGTAGATGAGGTAATTGAAGCTGTGAAGAAAGAAAAGCCAATGATGGTGACAGGAACCGCTTTGATGACCACAACAATGTATGCATTCAAGGCTGTCAATGACAGGCTTCTTGAAGCAGGCATAAAAATTCCATACCAGTGTGGTGGCGGTGCTGTAAACCAGGACTTCGTATCAACCTATGAACTAGGAGTATACGGAGAAGAGGCTGCCGATGCACCAAAGATGGCAGAGGCAATTCTTGCAGGCGCAGATCTTGGCAAACTCAAGGAACAATTCCATCAACACTGAAGAGGTGAGCAAAATGACAGTAAACAGATACACCAAGATGGCATATGCCAGCGCAGACGATATGATTTTTGGAAAGTCCCCCAATCCTGTAAAAGCAGGGCTGGACTTAGAGATTGGTGCCGGTTACACCACACCTGAAGTAAACTATGCACCAAGGCCAGAAGCCGGTGAGACCAAAGAGAAACTTGTAAAGGAATATGAGCGTATTACCCGTGACATAATGGAAAGGATGGTCCAGGTAGGTTTCCCGGCAGTTGTACTGGAAACAGAGCACGTTCAGCAGATGACCAATAACCCAACCTGGGGTGGAGAGGTCGCAAATGCACAGAAAGCCATTATGGAAGATTACCATGATGAATACGGCATCAAATGCGCTCTGAGACACACTCCTGGTGACATTCGTGAAGACCGTGATTATCTGCAGTTGAGGGGAGAAAAATACAACACCCTTATGGAATCCTTCGAAGAAGTTGCATCAAACGGTGCAGATCTCTTATCCATCGAAACTATGGGTGGTAAAGAAGTCTTTGACCGTGCAATTCTAAGAAATGATGTACCGGGTATGCTTTTTGCAATTGGTTGCCTGGGTACTATGGACATGGAATACATCTGGCAGGACATTGCGGGAATTGCCAAGAAGAACAATGTCGTCGCAGCTGGTGATACTGACTGTGCACAGGCAAACACTGCAATGTTCATTGCAGGTGGACTTCTTGACAAAAACCTGGCCCATACCCTTGCAATAATTGCCAGGGCCATATCCGCACCACGTTCCCTTGCCGCCTATGAAGCAGGTGCAGTTGGTCCGGGTAAAGACTGTGGTTACGAGAACACCATTGTAAAATCCATTGCAGGTGCCCCAATATCCCAGGAAGGTAAGTCTTCCACATGTGCTCACTCCGATGTAATGGGTAACCTTGTAATGCAGTGCTGTGACCTCTGGTCCAATGAATCCGTAGAATATCACGGTGAATTCGGTGGTACAACTGTACAGTGCTGGAGTGAATCCCTTGCATATGACTGTGCATTGATGAATGTCTCCCTCCAGACAGGTCAATCCAAGAACCTCAGGGACATGATGGTTCTCTCCGACAAGTACAGGGACCCACAGGGATACATCCTGGCCTATGACAATGCCTACAAGATCGGTGAAGCAATTGTCAAGGATTCAGATGATATCTATCTGCGTGCAAAGAACGCTGCTGTAGAGTGTGTGAACCTGCTTGAAAACGCAGACTCAAAACTACAGATGACCAGATTCGAAAAGAATGCACTTGCCGATGCAAGCAAGGCTCTGGCCGGACTTACTGATGATTCAGATAAGTTCCTCAGCGACTCCCTTGAACAATACAAACAGGAAGTCAAGGTATTCAGGCCGGAGAACTACGGTCTCTGAACAGCAAACATACAGAAGCTGTGGACTCTTTAAGGGTCCACAGCCCCAATCACCTTGTAATCTTCTATATAGCGTAGCTAACAACAAGGAGGAGATATAAAAGCAATGCAATACTTACAACCTCCCTTTACTCCTATTTTTTTAGTTTTAACCAATTGTGAGTTATTGTAACTTTTAGTCTGTATCGATCTATTGACTCAAATGATAGAGGTGATATTTATGGAAGGAAATATTGAAATGGTGCAAGCCGAAGTAGCTGATAAAACGGCCAACCCGGCACCACTTGGTTTCACTGGACTTGGGCTTTCAGCAGTTTTGCTAAGCCTGACATATGTAGGTTTATTCCCACTTGATTCAATGGTAGTCTCAATGGCAATATTCCTGGGAGGATTTGCCCAGGTGTTTGCAGGAATAATGGCATGGAAGAAAGGAGATGTATTTGCCGGAACTGCTTTTAATGCATTCGGGCTTTTCTGGTTCTCATTTGCAGGGCTAATTATTCTGCAGGCTCTTGGATTGGCCGCTGCAGCTGAACCAATATCAATGGCTGCCTATCTTTTCATATGGGGTGTTTACACCTTTGTGATGCTTATAGGTACCTTGAAAATGAGCAATGGCAGCAGAGCCATGCAGTTTGTGTTCCTTACCCTGTTTATCCTGTTCATCCTGCTTGCAATTAGCAATGCTACAGGAATGAGCGGTTTACTTGTTATTGCAGGTATAGATGGATTACTCCTGGGATTTGGATCACTATATACAGCTCTTGCTATGGTACTGAATGAAATCTGTGAGAAACCTGTGGCTCCAGGTATTTAAAACAAAATATAGGGATATATTTATGTCATTTGTTTTGGAGGAATGGAAATGTGCAGGAAAACATTGCTGGAAAAATATTTTTTCATATTTGTTTTCCTGATTTTTTTTATTTCCATACCAAAGATATTGTATGGATATTTTTATGATATAATCTACCTGGAGACCAGTGGATATTATTCACTGTTGAGAGGATTTTCAATCGTGTCTATTGCCGGTAGTTTTTATGTCACTTCCCTTTCACCTAATTCCCTGCACCCTTATGGTTATTCTAAATATTTAAAAATGGGTCAGTTTCTGGTAGCTCTTGGAATTGGAATAATTTCTTTAATTTTAATAGGCCATTCACTTATAGGCAAATATAGTTATCAGAAAGTTCCGTTTATTGATATGTCCGGATACATTATAGTCCTGCTCTCTGTCATATTTTATCTTTTGTTAATTTATTTCATGAAAAAAGTTCAATTCTCATTGCAGGAAGAAAAAAAATATAATAATTCTAACAATATCAAAAAAGAAGTGGGTTTAACCATTATTACATTAATAGGTCTGGTAGGTATTGAACATGGATATTTTTTCCTGGATGTTGTCCTTTCAATCTTTTTCTTTTCATTTTTGGTAAAAGAAACCCTTTCTGTAATTTGGGAAAGCAGCCGTTTTTTGAGTGACACATTTAGCCTGGATGAAAAGCAAATATGCAATCTTGTAAACTCAATAGATGGGGCCAGTGAATGTCACAATGTAAGGGCACACGGAACTGATTCCGACCTTTATGTTGATTTACATGTATGTATGGATCCAAAAATAAAGATCATCCAGACCAAACCAATTGTTGAACAAATAGAATCATCCTTAAAAGCAAGTTATTCATCAGTCAGGGATGTTACCGTACATATTGAACCTGCAAAAAAGAAGGGGAACTTTATATGAAATATAGTCTGGGCATAGATGCCGGTGGAACTTATACTGATGTAGTCATCATTGAAAACAATTCAGGAAAAGTAGTCAGTTCAAACAAAGCACTTACAACATATCCTGATTTACTTGAAGGCATCGAAAATTCAATTGACGGACTTGATTTTCAATATCTTGAAGATATTGCAGTCGTTTCTGTCTCTACAACCCTTGCCACAAACACGGTCCTTGAAAATACCGGCTATCCCGTAGCACTTATACTTATTGGGGAACACGGAAGCGAAAGCGAAGGTTTTCCTTCCCAGCATATATTTCATGCAAAAGGTGGCCATGATCACGAAGGCCTGGAAATGCAAGAACTTGATGTTAAGCCCATCGAGTCCTTTGTTGAGGATGTAAAGGATAAAGTATCTGCATTTGCAATTTCATCCCATTTCAGCATCCGTAATCCGGATCACGAAATAAAAACAAGAGAATTGATTCAATCAATTGTTGATATGCCAGTTGTTTGTGGTCATGAGCTCTCTCAGGATATAGGAGCCTATGAAAGAGCTGTAACAGCTACACTGAATGCACGGCTTATTCCTGTAATTAAGCAATTTATTGAAACTATAATCAAAGACATCAGAGATTTCTGATTAACTCCTCTTCTCACCCAAACTAAACAACAATATTTATATCTAATCAAGATAAATTTAGTTATATGAGTACTTTCATTAATTTCACCCTGAAACAGGAATATGACCGTTTGATAGCTGCTGGTGACAAACTATCTGAAATAGACAAGCTAATCGACTGGAAACCATTTCGTCCCATACTGGAATCAATGTATATCAACAGGACAGACAAAGGTGGTCGACCTGAAAATGATGTTGTAATGATGTTCAAAATGCTTGTATTACAACAATGGCATGGTCTTTCAGATCCAGAACTTGAACGACAATGTATTGATCGCATTTCATTCAGAAAATTCCTGGGGTTTCCAAAACGAATACCTGATGACACAACTGTATGGTCATTCAGGGAGAGGATTGCAAAATTGGGACTGGAAGAACAAATATGGGGAGAACTACAAAGACAGATTGATTGTAGAGGATTGGAAATTAAAAAGGGAATGATTCAGGATGCAACCTTTATTGTTGCAGAACCTGGACATGCCAATCAGGAGAAAATGAGAGGTGATGAGGCAAAAACAAGAAGAAGCAGGGATGGAAATTGGTCAAAAAAAGGTGGCAAATCATATTTTGGGTACAAACTGCATACGATTATTGATAAGGAGAATGAGTTGATTCGAAGGTTTAAAACGACTGTGGCATCAGTACATGATTCACAGGTGGATCTGTCAAAAAAAGGAGAAGTGGTGTATAGGGATAAGGGATATTTTGGAGTGGAGGCAAAGGGATTTGCGGCAACGATGCAAAGAGCGGTAAGAGGAAAGCCACTAAATATCAAACAGATTATGCGTAATGACAGGATTAGTGTACAGAGGATGCCCTGTGAAAGGGTGTATGCGGTGACAAAAGGCGTATTCAAAGCGGGAAAGGTGATGGTTACGACGGTTAAAAGAGTAAATCTAAAAATGATGGTTACGGCGTTTTGTTTCAATTTGCATCAAATGAGGACGTTAAAAAGAAAAGGGGTGATGGCCTGAGAGCGGAAGCTATCTAAAAATAAGCAGATATTTCAGAATAATTGACTGGGAAACAGGCAAATGGAACAATAATAAGAACAAATTTTATCGAAGTTCTGGAAGAGGAACGTTTATCAGAATCCTCATCAGAAGAAGAGGGATAAGTGCCAGACTCTTGATGCTTAAATGTGATGGTTCTGTAACAGGTATCGAGGATGCACTCAAAAAACCTATAGAAACCGTATTTTCAGGACCGGCTGCAAGTCTTATCGGAGCTTCTCATTTAAGCGGGAGGCATACCTGTGTCACAATAGATGTAGGGGGCACAAGTACTGATATTTCATCCATTTCAAAGGGGGTCCCTGAACTAAGTGAGTCTGGCGGAATTGTAGGAGGATGGAAAACCAGAGTACGTGCAATTCATATGGAGACCTCTGCAATGGGAGGGGATAGTGGAATCTGGACGCGTAAAGGAGAACTTTTCATAGGACCCAGACGCTTAATTCCTCTATGTGTTGCAGCAGAAATGTACCCGGGATTCATATCGAAATTAAAAAATGCTTCTAATCCACAAAGGGATCTCTTTGATGAAAATATCCAACCAGCCAGATTTTTCGTAAAAAATGGCTCTGGCAAACATGAGTTAACAGACAGTGAAAGAAAAATACTTGATGTACTTGGTAGTGAACCGATGTCTTACAGGGAACTGACATCCCTCACCAAGAGCCACATTTCATCAAATATGTTGGACTTACTTATAAGCAAACGATTCATAAGGGTTATAGGTTTTACTCCGACAGATGTATTACATGTATTGGGAGATTATGAACAATGGAATGTAGAGGCCGCATCAATAGGGGCTGACATCCTTGCAAGGTTTGCTTTTAGCAGCAAATTTGAAATATGTGAAACACTGAAAGAAAAATTTGCTCTCAATATGGCATATGACCTAATATGCTTCGCCCTCCCTAATATCGAAAAAGAGAGTATAATGGAAACCCTTACTGGTAATTATCCTGCTACTTTTAAAATGAAATCACCTGTAGTTCTTATTGGTGGCCCTGTAGCCTCCTATGTAAAATCACTTGGGAAAATTGTGGACGCTGACATCATTCTCCCCGACCATGCAAGTGTAGGAAATGCAATTGGGGCTCTATATGGTAAAGGAATCAAAAGACTTGAATACCTTATAAGGCCTGCATCCTTATCCGAACCCGATCAGGATTTCCTTGTTTTTTCCCAAAATGGAAGAAAGAGTTTCCAGACTTACACTCAGGCCTATGATTATTCCATAGATAACGGCAAAAATGTACTATTTGAATATATGAAAAGTTGTGGTATCAAAAAAGATCAGATATCTTTCAATATAAAGGAAAAGAAAGTAATTCCCGAAGGGTGGAAACATCCTCCCATGGAAACACAATTGACAATTATGGGAATAGGTACATCCCCACTTTAATAAAACTTTTATCTAACTTGAATGCCGGGACTGACTACCAATATGAAAAATATCCTTTTTAACTTATATACTTTCATTTAACCTTGTTTTATAATTAACAAAAAGAGTCAGGAAAAGGAGAATTGCAAAAATCGCAAATATTATTTCCAGTCCCACAAATCCCGACAGGGCTCCTGCAAATATAGGCATGATTGCAAGACCTCCATAAGTACATGTGCTGTAGAGGCCCATTGTGATACCCTTGTTCTTACTCATAGACGCCAACAGTGTTGGCAATCCGACCATTGCAAGTCCTGACCCGGATCCCAGCAAAGCAAATCCTACAAAGGGCAACCATATGGTCGCCAGAGTTCCTGAAGCTGCTATCACAATGCCCATATTGATCATTTTATTTGATTCCACGGATGTATGTGAAATCCAAATGGAAGATATCATTGTGCTGATATAGCTTACGGCAATGACGATTCCCAGTTCGGCTTTGGAAAGCATGCCTGTACTGTAATCAGGATACAAAGCGAGTAATACACCATTGGTACCTATCAGTACAAAAACGATTATCCAGATACCCGTATAAGATCTGTCTACCAAAAATCCTGAGGTTGTGGAGACTTTTTGCCGGATTTCAGCAATAATTGGAGACTGCAATTTTTCTTTATTCCGGCCATTTTTGTACAGGTATCCAATCCCTGCAATAAGGGTCAAGAAAGATATAATTGTAAAAGCCATGATACCATACTTTAAGCCCATAGTAGCCAAAAGACCACTTAAAGCAACACCTGCAGCAAGTCCTGCATTTAATAGGAAATTAAATTCTCCCATATACTGTTTTCTCTTGTTGAATGAACCAAGATAAGAAAATGCCGCAGGGAAAAATGCGCCACAAGCAGTCCCTTCCATCAACCTTGCAAGAATCAGCAGGTGAATTTCATTGGTAAAAAGCATTATAGCTCCTGAAAAAAAGGTTAGCACCAGGCTGATTGTTACAAATCTCATAAAGCCATATCTTTCTGCCAGTATTCCAAATGGCAGCATCGTAAGTAGAGCTCCTATAAAGTAGGCAGAAAAAAGAAGACTTGACAATTCGACTGCATGATTCCCAGATCCAAGTCCTGCAAGTTCAGGAAGGATAGGTATCACTGCATTGGACAATCCCATTATAGTAAATATAGATAAATAAACAAGTAATCTACCCTTTTCCATTCATATACCGCCTGTTGAACTGACTGCACAATGAAGGAGTATATTAATAACAGTTGCTATTGCCATCTGAAAGTATTATAACAAATAGAAATCCTCAGAAAGATGAATATCCAAGATGGCCAGAATGTGTTCGAAAAAGTTAGATTAATAAGCCCTTTGTCAACGCAGGACTCGGTATTTTCGGAAGAACATCGAAGATTTAAGTACAGAAACGGTCCCGTTATTACGTTTGACGATATAATCGCCCGCTTTGCCGTTTACGGTTCCTCTCTTTGTTTCCACACTGAAGTCTGTCAACATCTTTAAAGCGTGACCCACTGGGTTTTTTTCGTTTGTTTCCATCATTTCCGAAACTATAGTCTCTTTGCTTAGTTCACTCATATTGAAACCTCCCTAGAATAGACCCGAAAATAATTATGATACTATAACGTATATACCTAACCGATGAATTAAAATTTTTAATTAGTAAATATTCATTAATTTGCAAACATTGCATTTATTCCCTAATAAAACCAAGTGATATTTATGATCATTACCCTAATTGGAATGGCCGGTGTCGGAAAAAGCACTATTGGTAAACTCCTTGCCTCCCATTTAGGCTATAACTTTGTTGATGTGGATGACCTTATCGAGCAGAGAATAGGTGGACCTTTACAGGATTATCTTGACGAAAAAGGAGATTCAGCTTTTATCAAAGTTGAAGAGGATGCCATACTAGATTTGGATTTAGAGGATAAAATTGTGATTTCTACGGGTGGTAGTGCAATCTATTCAGAAACTGCAATGAAAATTCTTTCTGAAAAATCTTTGATTATACTTCTTGATGATACCTTTCCCAATATAAGAAAAAGAATATCCTATCCCTGGAAAAGGGGGATTGTGGGTTTCCGGGAAAAAGGAATTAAGGAATTGTATTTGGAAAGATGGCAATTGTACCGGAAATATGCAGATATTGTTGTTGACATCAATGGAATGGCAAACAAAAAGAAAGTTGTAGATGATATTGTGGAAAAGAGTAAAGAACTCTGTAATTCCACTTTTGACACTTTCAATTTGTGAGTGCCTGTATTGGCGCCGGGATACGCCCTGCCTTTTTAACAAACTCTTCAGAACTGAATTTGTGGACAGGCATGACCGGACAGCTTCCAAGCAATCCTCCGTACTCAACCATATCTCCTGTCATTTTGCCTGGTGCAGGAATGATGCGCACTGCTGTTGTTTTCCTGTTTATCATTCCTATAGCCATTTCATCGGCCATAATGGCCGAAATCGTAGAGGATGAAGTATCTCCGGGAACTGCAATCATATCCAATCCAACCGAACATACCGATGTCATTGCTTCGAGCTTATCCAGTTTCAGTGAACCACGTTTCACGGCTTCTATCATTCCTGCATCCTCGCTTACAGGTATAAAGGCCCCACTTAGTCCGCCTACAGAAGATGATGCCATTGCACCACCTTTCTTTACCGCATCATTCAACAATGCAAGAGCAGCTGTGGTTCCGTGGGTGCCACAGCTTTCCAGACCCATTGCCTCAAGGATAGCCGCTACACTATCACCAACTTCAGGTGTGGGTGCAAGTGAGAGATCCACAACTCCAAAATCAGCTTCCAGTCTGCGGGATACTTCCCTGCCGGTCATCTCTCCCATTCTTGTGATTTTAAAGGCGGTTTTTTTTATACACTCAGCAATTTCTCCAAGGTCAGGATTATCCAGATCCCTTATAGCAGAATTCACTACACCGGGGCCACTCACGCCCACATTTATGACACAATCAGTCTCACCGACTCCGTGAAAAGCACCAGCCATAAAAGGATTATCTTCCGGGGCGTTTGCAAAAACTACGAGTTTAGCACAGCCAATACCGTCCCTATCCCTGGTAAGATCTGCAGTTTCTTTAATCACTTTTCCCATAAGATTCACAGCATTCATGTTTATGCCGGCTTTCGTAGTTGCCACATTAACAGAAGAACAAACCTTTTCCGTAACTGCAAGAGCCTCAGGGATTGCATTAATAAGTCTTCTGTCACCCGCTGTCATCCCTTTATGGACAAGAGCGGTGAAACCACCTATGAAATCAACTCCAATCTCATTGGCTGCTCTGTCAAGAGTTTTTGCAATGGAAACTATCTCTTTCTGTGTGAATGTTTCTGCAATTGTGGCAATTGGTGTAACAGATATACGTTTATTGATTATGGGTATGCCATACATTTGTTCGACTTCGTCTGCAACATCAACCAGTTTGCTGGCGCAACGTGTCATTTTTTCATGAATGTTGCCATTAAAGGTCTCAATATCAGGATGAGCACAATCTCGCAGGTTGATTCCCATTGTGACAGTTCGTATGTCAAGGTTCATGCTGGAAATCATATGAATAGTTTCCATTATTTCTTCAGGATGAATGAACATTTATACCACCTCTTTTGGGAATTCAGATACGGTGCATGAAGCGGAATACATCGTCTTTCTGTACCTGGATCTCAACACCAAGTTCATCTCCAGCAGCATTTATTGCATTCTGGAACGCATCAATGTCAAATCCCTTTTTTTTGGTCTCTGTCAGCATTATCATGGTGAACAGATCTTCCATTATAGTCTGGCTTATATCCACAATGTTCACCTCGAATTGGGCTAGTACATTTGTTATATGTGCTACTATCCCAACTTTATCTATTCCAATTACAGTGATAACAAAACGTGTGGATGTCATAATCATTTCTCCTCGATATGTAGAATACGGTGGAACTACGATTTCATCATATTTAATAATGCATCAATATCTAACATTGCTTCAAGTTACATGGCAAAATAATAAATGTATAAATTCAAAGAAACTAATAGTAAAATAATATTTGAATAGAGTAGAATGCAAAATTAAAAAAACTCAATAGTCAAGAAAGTTTAATTTCCAAAAGGGGTCTACTATAGATTGGCCAGTTTTACTAAAGTTTACTTGTTCATTCATAAAAAATAATTTTTAATAAGTGTTATATATGATGCAGTTGCAACTTTTAGCTACAGGATAAAAAGGTGATTAATACATGCCTTGCTGGGAATATGATATAAAACCAATAAGAACTGATGACTGGAGTAAAACAAAAGACGAATTAAATGAAATGGGCAATGAAGGTTGGGAATTAATCAAGTTCTGTGGACCTCTGGACGGACAGGGAGCTTCTGATGCTTTCTTCAAAAGGCTTGTTGATGAAGCAAATATCTGAGTGATCTTCACTCTCCCATTTCATCCATATCTTTGCATATGCAAAATTTGCATAATGCAATTTCCACATCTTTTTGTTTGTTTTTCGCGGGACAATAATACTCATTATCTTTTTTTGCAATTTTACGACCTCCAGGGAATTTCATGTTTAAAGGATGGAGGGGTTTACCCGCAACAAATATGAGATATATTGAAGTTAATTTGGCCAGATCTGCGAACAATCTGTTTTTTTCATTATCTACTTCCTACATTAAATCTATACGCTGAATTAATTCCAGGCAATCTTCCCTGTCAAAAGTTGAGAATTGAGGGGTTGCGTTGTATCTTTTTATCTCCTCTATGGTTTCATAAAGATGCCTGAATAAATCTTCGCCATATATCTGCCTGTATTTTGGAGGGAGGTTTTCAGTACTTTGCAATATATGGGATCTTATCTTCATAAAATCAGAAGGAGTAAAACGATTTGCATTCTTCTTTAGATTGATAATTAATTCTTGTCCATTGTCTAAATGATCGCAGATCATACTTATTTCCAGCCACATTTTCCGGAACTACATCTCCCCATTTTTTCGAAATATTGCTGATGATAATCTTCTGCAGGATAAAATTCAGAAGCAGGCTCGATTTCTGTAACTATAGTGTTGAATTTCCCTGATTCCTGTAACTTATGAAGGCAACTCAGAGCAATTTCCTTTTGTTTTTTGTTATGATAAAATATAGCAGAGCGATACTGTGTTCCAATATCCGGGCCCTGCCTATTAGATATTGTAGGATCGTGAATATTCCAGAAAATATCCAGCATTTGTTCATAACTTACAATTTGTGGATCATAAGTAACCTCAACAGATTCAGCGTGGCCTGTGCGCCCGGTACAAACTTCCTTGTAAGAGGGATTGGATACACTCCCGCCTGTGTATCCAACCCGTGTGCTAATAACGCCTTCAACTTCCCTAAATGCTGCCTCAACTCCCCAGAAGCATCCTGCAGCAAAGGTCGCTTTTTCTATAGAATTTAAACTCATGGATAATCCCCATAATCTCATTGGTTTTCTGCCAGATATAATTATTCAATAGTTTCTAGGGAATGGTTTATATACCATGTTCGCATATGTTCGAACAATCTTTTTTACTACACCAGGGAGGTAGAGAACATGAATGATCGCAAAAAAGATGACAACAATAGAGACGAAAATAACTCTTTTGAAGACATCGAAGACCTTCTTCAGTATGTTTTTGAAAAGATGAGGGAAGGCAATGGCAATAAACCCTTCGTATATGGGTTTTCCATTGCTCACAATCCCATGAATAATGACCACTTCAATGAACAGTCACCGCCAGCAGAGGATACACCAGAGGATGTTTTTGTAAAAGACCAAACTCCCCTGGTTGAGACATTTAAGACTGACGATGAAGTTTACGTAACAGTCGACGTTAAAGTTGACGAAGATCTTGTGTCAATTACCTCACGCTACAATGAAGTAGACATTGCGGTCCATTTCCCGGATGCTGGACGCACTGAGACACAACACGTAACTCTGCCGGCAAGTGTTGACCCAGGTAGTGAGTCAATCAGCTGCAGCCACGGGGTAATGGATATCAGGTATAAACGGAAAGTTGCTTCCAGTTTGAATTGATTTTATTTTTACTTTACTTCTCCTGCTTTCTTTGCCAATAGGTTCAATTATTGCAGGTGCATTGTCTATAATATAAACAGTGGTACCTATGTTGCAAAGATTGTATGTGCAAGGATTCAACGGGGCCAGATGGGAGGAAAACCGTCTCTAGGTATGATTCACAGCCAGCCAATGAAAAATATTATACTACCCCCGAACATTTAAAAATATTTCCCCTCTCCTCACTTTTCCCGTTATTGCAAGGAAGATGAACGAAGAACAAGCAATATTCGTGCAATGGAAACCCTCACAAAAGGCATTAACGGACAAAGCAAATACCTATCCAGCCTCTCTTTCAGGCGGCCAAAAACAGAAAGTTGCAATTGCAAAATTGGGTCTTCTTCATAGGTGATGGATTGGTAGTGGAAGAAGGTAGCCCTGAGGAACTTTTCACAAATACCCGACATGAACGGACAAAATCTTTTCTTAGTAAAGTTTTGTAACCTTCTTTTTTTTATTGGTTCTTTA
The DNA here is from genome assembly GCF_001683555.1 of Methanohalophilus sp. DAL1. Classification (NCBI taxonomy): domain Archaea; kingdom Methanobacteriati; phylum Methanobacteriota; class Methanomicrobia; order Methanosarcinales; family Methanosarcinaceae; genus Methanohalophilus; species Methanohalophilus sp. DAL1. The sequence continues at coordinate 18,668 of NZ_MAFX01000020.1, forward strand.
TTAAGATTCTTTTGAATTAACCAGTCAAAAAAATATAGTACTCAATGTACAATTTTTTAAAAAATTTATAATGCAACAATTTATCTTAAATATATTATATGACATAGATAATATAATATATATTATTAGAAAACATTAATACTATAGTGGATTATATACTATAAAAAACATATGTTATAATATATATAACTTATGTTGTTGTGTACACAATATTACTAAACAAAAAATGCAATTCTCACTTTAAAATTACAGTATCCACGACCTCTTCCTGAAAAGTGAGAGAGAAAACAGTAGATGAATATTATAAGTATATATTTATATATTCATTATTGATCCAATACTCCTACACCTAGAAGGTATAAAATGCAATATAAAACATAGGTATGTTTTTCACCATAATGATTAAAAGCACGCCACAAAAAAATAACTCTTCAAGCACCTTTATCAAAAGGAGAGATCCTTCAGGTAAAAGTATCTGCATGTACCTACAATTTTCCTTATTCATATAATATATATGAACGGATTTGTCTGCCTGATATAATGCACAGATTTAGTAAACACAAATATTACAAATACTATAAGAATATGGCCGTTTCACTCCACTACCGCCCCCTTTAGTGCACAGAAAAATAGAAGAAACGCATATTTATCAAAAAACAACATTTCATTCATATATTATATGTAATATACTCAGAACCACCGATCCAGCATATTATATATCAAACTTCACTAAATTATAACTCACTTTACAAGATATACATAATAATAAAATTCAGATTTGTTTCAAAGAACACATCTTAAATTTGATAAATGTATTAGTAATAAATATTGCAAGGTAACTTCAAGTAAAAATAACTATTGTCATTTTAAAATATTACATAAAATGAGAACATCCCAAGTAATTATCATCTATTACATATTATAAAATTAAGTGAATACTTCTAACAAACAACCTCAAAATAATTTCAATGTAGGCCAACCCAACATAATCATAAATTTAACAACTAACACAAAATAAAAATATTTTGTCAGGAATGAGTTGGCAAAAAGTGAGATTTAAATCTCCAGATAATAACCAAATAATTCAGTGAACAGCGAATATTTTTTTCTTGCATTATAGAGATACTGGCGAACATAGTTTTCACCCTTTGATTTTTGAATCATAGCTTCAATTTCCCTGGGCGAAAACACAGTTTCCAGTTTTACTGCTGCAATGTTTCCAATATCTGATATAGATTTATTTTCAACTAAATTGACACTGTTTTGTGAGGCGTCATCGATAATTGACACCGGGTATTCTCCAACCCATTCCCATGCAGGATCAAAAAGAATTATCCTTAAAAGAGAGCAATCATCACAGCGACATACTACTGCCGTATAATCCTGGAAATTGTGATAAGTGAAGGAAAACAACGGACCTTCACATTCACTGCATACACCCATTTCATTTTTCTCTTCTTCAAAAGGAGGAATTAATCTATTATCATCTATGCACAATAGCTTATTTGGTAGTGAATAGCGCAAGGTTGATTTATCAAAAGAAACTTTCATTATATTAGGCCTCTATTAAGGTTACAGAAACAACATTACTTTACAAACATATAAATAGTTTGATTGTATATATATGAATCAATACATAGATAGGGGTAATTCTATGAAAGCTATTAGATCTAAGATAAAAAACCGTCTCAAAAAGTTCGTAGAACTTGACGTGAGCGGACTGCGTACCCATATACTATCTATTCTTCTCAACGTAAAACAGTTTACGGTTGATGATCTTCACGAAAAGATCAACAAGCAGTTCGACGCATCCAGAAGTGTAGTGGCCTCTATGGTGGGTTATATACATTCAAAATTGGGTATTCTGAGATCCCATAAGGAGTCATACAAGACACCTACAACATACTCACTGAAAGAAGAGTATGTGGACTTGATACAGAATGCCCTTACCGCGCGAGAAAAACCATCCACATGATTAGTGTTCATGGTAACAATAAAGGACGCCCCTCGTACATCCACAACTCTAATAATACGTTCTGATTCAGGATCCCGGATTACTCATTCCAGAGATCCCTATTATAGCCTTATGCGCAGGCTTTTTCAGGAAGATGCTACCGCACGGCGTGGACAGCAATTTCTGACAATAATCGAAGAACGCCAAAAAAGTGGCAATGCGCTTAAAACAAGTGAATGGGAATCAATAATGAAAGAGCTTGATGTTGGACGAGCATCTTTCTATGCAATGCGCAACAAATTACTTGGCGCGGGACTCATATCTAATAAGAACAAGGAATACCGTTTATCGAGCCAGTTCAGTAAAGATCTTATAGATATGGCCAACTGGTGGTCTACTGCTATATTAAATAAAGACCCGGATGAAATATAATTCCCGATAATTTTATATACTAAATATCCAATGTAGGATACGTTTTCGTAGCAGCCCGGTAGTGTAGTGGTCAATCATGTGGGACTCTGGATCCTGCAACCTCGGTTCGAATCCGTGCCGGGCTACCACAATATTTTATATAGTCCTATAATAACCACATCTCTATTAAATTAGAGTGCTTTATTCGTCAATTCTCTTTTTTATTCCATCTACATTCTCCCCGAATGGCTCGTGATGCGTGATGTGCCCAACCAAGAGTTTCTGCAGCAAATGTGATATGACACCATAAAGCATAATCCTGATATATTTATCAAGGGCATACAGGAAAATAAGGCAACTAATATAAATCAATAAGTGATATTTCTAAATAATAGAGGAAGGTGTGTTAATGAAATCTAAATCAATTATTGGTGTGGCCATTTTAGCAATGGTCCTTATGGTTAGTGGTTGTCTGACTATAACAGTAGATTCAAAAGTAAACAAAGATGCAAGTATAGAGAAATACAGTTTACAGATGGAAATGGGAAGTAACATGTATGACATGTTGAACAACGCAGGCGAGCGGACACTAAAGGAAACTGCCGAGGAAAGGGGAGCCACATATACCGAAGAATGGAATAGAGGCAATGTAACCATTATAATGGCCTTTAACAATCCTGATCCTGAAAGCATAAATGTGACTTCTGAAGTACAGGGGGATTACATCATATACCGTGATAATATTACAGCCGATTTGATAGACCGGGCAATGGATGAAACAACAAGTGATTATAGCACGAACTTGTTAGATGCTGAAAGCCCAATAAAAAAACATTACTATTTAGAAATGCCTGGTGAAATTGTAGATTCTAATGCCGATGTGGTGAACGGTAATAAAGCCGAGTGGCACATGGTAGAAGCGGGAGATTCCAGACCAATATATGCAAAAAGTGAGATTCCACTTCTGCCGGGGTTTAGTTCACTGATGGGTATAATTGTATTACTGGGATTGATTTTTGTTACATCCAGACGTTAAAGGTGTGGTAATATCTCCACACCATGCTTCTTTTTTGAGAATTAGATATATACAATAACCTAATTGTGTATTTCTTTACAGTCACACTTCAATAATACAAAATTTATACATTGGTCTAATAAGGATGAGTGAACCCAGAAGCCAAAATATTTGTAATTGATATTTAGTAAGTCACCACGGAATCCTTATGGCAACCGTCCGCCCTATTTTTTCATCCCAGAATTGTAGACCCCTGTTTTCACCACACTTACGGTCCCGTCAACAATTGCTTCTGAGGATAATACTTTCATCCATCCGCCTATCAATTTCAGGTAAACTATTCCTGACATACTCCCACGACTAAAGTGCGTGGGGTTCTACGGTTGATTGCTTTCTAATCATTGCCGCTTTGGGGATACCAGTATTCCCCTTTGCTACATCACTTTCTGTAGCAAATCGAACTATGTTTGGAGATAATGCAATGTTGAAAGCTGCATTAACGTCCGCATGTTCAACGTGTCCACAAGAAGGACACTGGAAGTTTTTGCCATTTCTGTCCCCTATATGACCGCATCTGCTACATGATTGAGAAGTGTATGCAGGGTCGATATAAGCGATAGGAACTCCAAGTAGTTTGGCTTTGTATTCTATCATCATTTGGAACTGATAGAAAGACCAACTATTCAAGGAATAACGGAATGACTTTGCTTGTTTCTTGTTCTTACGGATGCCCTTGAGTTCTTCGAGCTTGATTCCGTAGCCATTTTCATAGGCATTACCCACTATCTTCTTGCTAATTTTGTGGTTAATGTCTCGGACGATTCTACTTTCACGGTTTTTGAGTTGTTTTACTTTTCGATATTTACCTCTCTTTTGTAGATTTTTACGGATATGTTTGTATTTTTCATGAATATGTTGTCCTGATTTACCGAGTTTCATAATTTTTCCAGTATCAGGAGATGCTACGACTGCTATATGACCTGTAGTATTTCGGTCTACTCCTAACCATTCTGTAGCTTCATATTCTGAATTTTCTTTGTGGGTTACAGAAACAAAGAGATATTCGTTATCTACTTCAATCTGATTGATAGTGTCGAAGTAGATGGGGATTTCATGTTTAAGTTCCAATTTCAATGCTGTTATTTTGATAATTTGTGATGCAGGGGCATACTGGATTCCCTGTTTAGGGATTGTTAATTTAACCTTATTGACACGTTTTATCTTCTTATTACGCCCGTATTTACGAATAATCTGATTGCTCATCACTGATTTTAATCCGAATTGTTTTACATCTTTGGAACTGAATTTAGCTGAATGCGGATGATGCTCTAATACATAGTGAGCTACTTGTTTAGCCTTTTTTAGTTCATCGGAAAAATCTCGATGATGCTTGATTTTGTATGTGAGTATCATTTATTTTTCTGTTCCTCAATGTATTTTTTAACTGTTGTTTCCGAAATGTGACCTACAGATTCACAATAGTAGCTTCGAGTCCATAATGTCGGGAGTCTAGTTCTCATTTCTGAAAATTCTTGTCTTAAAATACGAGATGTATAACCCTTCAATTGTTGAACAATCCAATGAGGACTCATTGTAGGTGTAGTTTTCACAAATAGATGAACGTGGTCGGGCATTATTTCCATTTTTTCAATGATTACTCCGATTTCTTCTGCTTTATTATAGAGAAGTTCCTTTAAACGTGCTTCAATCTCATTTTCTAAAACATTGCGTCTATATTTAGGACACCATATTAAATGAAAACCAATGTTATACACCGTTGTATTGCTATGTTTCCATCTCTCTGTTGCCATGATAATGTATTATATGTCTGACATCTATATAACATTTGTGATTAACTAAATGAGTGGGGTACGATTCATCCTATGACTAAAGTCATAGGCTTTCTCTACCCCTACGCCCCATTAGTCGTAAACTTTATTCCCACCGTAGCTCCGAGTACATGACAGTGGCTTTCCAGATGGTTGAAAAGTCCCACCCCACGTAGGTGTTATCAGCGCACGGGGCAGTCATTTCGTCTGTTGTCCGGCCATTTCCACCATCACTGCTGCTCTGGCCAGTAGTCTCTTTGTCCCAATATGAAGCAGTGATCGTTGATGAGTACTTTTCCCGATGAGACTATTTTTCTGGGAAATCTCAGCGTCCCTGAGCCTTTCCTTGGCCCTTAAAAATTCAGTATCAAAGGCTAGATTTTTTAAGTATTTGACGTTTTGCCATATGACTAATCCTTAAGTGCAACATATAAATATATACAAGTGATACTGAGCTATTAGTGATATGTAAGTAATCTCCAATATACGACGTGTTGGAGGCAATAACATCAAGAATACGGAGGATAAACCGAATACAAAATGTGTCGAAGCTGCATTAAGAAAGCGGACACATGACCTGGAAGAGCGGGCCAAGGAACTAGACTGCCTCTACCAGATATCCAGAATTGTCGAAAAGGAAAGAAATCTGGACACAATTTTACAGGAAATAGTCGACTTCATTCCTTCCGCCTGGCAATATCCATACATAGCTTGTTCAAGGATTACCGTGGAAGAAAATACATTTATGAGCCCGCATTTTCAGGAAAGCCAGTGGAAACAGGCCGCCCCATTAATTGTTGAGAACAAAAATGCAGGTTGCCTCGAGGTTTTTTATCTTGAAAATAAGCCACAAGCAGCGGAGGGGCCGTTCCTCAGGGAAGAGCGCAAGCTGATTGATGCCTTGGCGGAAAGGATAGGAGACGCCATCGAACTGATGCGTGTAGAAAAAGAACTCAGCAACTACCGCAAGAACCTGGAAGAAATCGTAGAAAAACGTACTTCTGAACTAACCTTTGTCAACCAGCAACTACAGAAGGAAATTGCTGAACGGAAACGTGCTGAAAAGTCCCTCCGTGAATTTGAAGATATGAGGATTAAAGAAATTCATCACAGGGTAAAGAACAATCTGCAGGTTGTCTCCGGACTGCTGTATCTTGAATCGACGAATTTTAACCATAATGAAGTAGTAGAAGCTTTTAAACAAAGTGAAAATCGGGTGCGTTCGATAGCTCTTATACACGAAAAGTTATATCAGTCCAGCGACTGCAAAAACCTCGACTTTTTGGATTATGTTAATGAGCTTATGGAATATCTTATGCATTCTTATGATCTTGATAATAACAAAGTGATTGTAAACGTCAATGTGGATAAAATCCATCTTGAAATGGACAGGGCCGTACCCCTTGGAATCATAATCAATGAGCTGGTTTCCAATGCCCTGCAACATGCTTTTAATGAAGGACAGGATGGTGTAATCGAAATTCATTTCGCTAAAGAAAATAGTGGTTATAGCCTGATTGTGAATGACAGTGGTGACTTTCCCAAAGAAATAGATTTCAAGAATACAGAATCTCTTGGACTGCAACTTGTAACCAATCTTGTTTCCCAGATAGACGGTACAATAGACCTGAACACAGCTGAAGGTACTACTTTTACGATACACTTCTGAATACAGGAAAAAATCATATCTGACCTAAAAAGTAATGATAGCAACCCCGGAAAAGGTTGCTGAAATGTTTTCATTTCCCAATACTTTTCTCGGTTTCCATCACCTTGAGATATATTTTGAGTATCGAATCTGGATTCAGAGAAATGGAATCAATGCCTTTTTGCACAAGGAATTCAGCAAATTCCGGGAAATCACTTGGGGCCTGACCACAGATCCCGCTGTGCTTATTATTTCTTTTTGCACCTTTTATTGCCATGGATACCATCGCTTTTACAGCCTCATCCCTCTCATCAAAGGTTGAAGCCAGGATCTCAGAATCCCGATCAACCCCCAATGTTAGTTGTGTCAGATCATTGGACCCGATCGAAAAACCATCGAAGTATTTGCTGAATTCATCGATCAGGAGTGCATTACTGGGAATCTCACACATCATATATACCTGCAGGTTATTTTCACCCTTTTTAAGGCCGTGTTTGTCCATTTCTTCGATAACTTTGCGGGCTTCCTCCACACGTCTGCAGAAAGGAATCATTAGAATAAGGTTGGTAAGCCCCATTTCATCCCTAACCTTTTTCATCGCCCTGCATTCAAGAGCAAACCCTTCCCTGTACCTTTCATCATAATAACGTGAAGCTCCCCGGAAACCAAGCATGGGATTATTTTCCTTTACTTCAAAATCTTCTCCACCCAGCAGGGTTGCATATTCATTGGATTTGAAATCGCTCATGCGCACAACTACTGGCTTTGGGTAGAATGCAGCTGTGATTGTCGCGACACCTTCAGCAAGCCTTTCCACAAAGTAATCCCCTTTATCTGAATAACCCTGTGTCAATTTTTCAATCTGATTGACCGCACCCTGATCTTTGACTTTTTCCGTATGAACCAGCGCCATCGGATGAATCCCTATATAACTGTTTATGATAAACTCAAGTCGAGCCAGCCCGATTCCATCATTTGGTATCCGGGACAGTGCAAAAGCCTCTTCAGGATTTCCCAGATTCATCATTATTTCTGTTTGGGTCTTGCTGACATCTTCCAGCTCTGTGGTTTCCTTATGGAATGCAAGTTGGCCTTCATAGACCCTGCCTGTGTCCCCTTCAGCACAGCTTACAGTAACTTGACTACCCGTTTCAAGGATTTCTGTGCTGTCATCCGCCCCCACAACTGCGGGAATGTCAAGCTCACGACTGACAATAGCTGCATGACAGGTCCTGCCTCCTTTATTGGTAATGATGGCTGCTGCATTTTTCATCACAGGTTCCCAATCCGGAGTGGTTGTATCTGCCACCAGGATTTCCCCGGGTTTGAAGGAAGACAAACCAGAGACATCTTTGATAACATGCACCCTGCCCGAGGCTATCCTGGACCCAACACTTCTGCCTGTGACAAGCACCTTGCCTTTTTCATCCATGTAGTAGGTTTCAAGCACATCCTTCCTTTTCTGGGATTGTACTGTCTCCGGTCTTGCCTGAACGATGAATAATTTTCCTGTATCACCATCCTTTGCCCATTCTATATCCATAGGCATTGCCTTATTCGATTTCCCGGAATAGTGTTTCTCAATTGTGACAGCATATCTGGCAAGCTGCAGTACCTCCTCATTGTTGATACAGAAGTCTTTTCTGTCACTTTCAGGAACATCCACATTACGCGTAAGTACTCTGGAATCGCCCCGGCCGTAGATCATCTTAATCTCTTTGCTGCCGACCTTTTTGCGGATAATGGGCTTATAGCCTTCTTCAAGGGTCGGCTTGAATACGTAGAACTCATCCGGATTTACCAGTCCCTGTACGATATTCTCACCTAACCCATATGATCCGGTGATAAAGACTACATCCTCAAAGCCAGTTTCTGTATCGATGGTGAACATCACTCCGCTTGATGCAAGGTCAGAACGCACCATTTTCATTATACCAATCGACAGGCCTACATCAAAATGATCGAATTTGTTATTTATCCTGTAGGAAATGGCCCGGTCGGTGAACAAAGAGGCAAAACAGCGGCTGCATGCATCATTCAGGGCGTGATAGCCGTGAATGTTGAGATACGTTTCCTGCTGGCCTGCAAAAGATGCATTTGGCAGGTCTTCAGCAGTGGCTGAACTGCGTACTGCAACATCGGTATCTGCACCATACTGTTCACACAGTTTGTCATATGCAGTTTTAATTTCATCCCATAGATCTTCAGGAATAGGTGCATCCAGGATTGTGTGCCGTGCCCTTTTGCCTATATCAGCAAGGTTACTGAGAGTCTTCGTGTCCAACTCATCCAGAATCCTTCGTAGGTCTTCCAGCACACCTGCCGAATTCAGCACATGCCAGTAGGCCTCAGCAGTGATAGCAAAACCATTAGGAATACAGATGTCCTTATCCGTAAGTTCCCTGTACATTTCACCCAATGATGCATTTTTCCCTCCCACCAGGGACACATCATCAATAGTAATCTCTTCAAACCATCGTATGTATTTGTTATCGCTCATTGTAACCCCACTACTATTTTCAATTAGTTGGTTATATGATTCCGGAATGTATTATATGTTCCTGTGG
>NZ_MAFX01000021.1:0-26010 GCF_001683555.1 Methanohalophilus sp. DAL1
CATAACATGTTTTTGACGTATAACTTTCATCAATTTTAACTACTTGTTTACCTATAAGTTCTGCTTTATAGGTGAGAAATTCGATGAAACGTGATAAATAACCATTATTTTGTGTAGAGCGGTTCAACGTTTTGTTTTTTGAATTCCCCATGTTTTTAACGCTAAGTTTGCCTACAATAATTGTATTGGCTTTTGTGTTTTCTAACATTTTTTTGGTGGTTTTGTGTTGCCAATCTTTTATCTGATTGTTCTTCTTACTTACCATAGTACGAATGGTTTTGTTTAATCGATGCCATTTTTTACTGTATTTTTTGCAATGGTCACGTCTTGATTGAACTGCGCCAATTTTAGAATCCCAATATAAATCATATCGTGGATTGTTTATTTCAAAAAATTTCCCTTTATCGTTTATCGCAGTAATCGTTTTGGTAATCCCTAAATCAATGGCTTGAAAATGATTATTTTGAACAAAAGGCACATTGATTTCAGGTTCATACGTAATAGTAACAAAAAAGTCTCCATTACCCTTTTTATCTTCATTGAATATTTCGATTTGTTTGATTTTCAAATTTGATATATCTTGTTCAATATCAATTATCAAATCATCATTATTTATTTTATGTGAGAATTTAATTATATTTCCAATTACTTTGAAACCACTCTGATTATATGTTATTGTAAAAAAGTATTTACAACTTCTAAATTTAGGTGGTCTTGCTTTTTTATCTCCATTTTTGTGAATTCCAAAAAACGATTTGTAATTGGTATCTAATTTACGCAAAACCATCTGACATGTTTTAGAATAAAGAATCTCTATAATAGGATATTCTTTTTTTATTTGTGGTAAATCATTCTGTTGTTTTGTATATGAAATGGATTTTTTATCATTTTTCCATGTGTCTTTTCTTTCAGATAATGCAATATTATAAAGATATGTACATGCATTGGATAACTCCCAAAGCATATTCTTTTGTATTTCAGTTGGATGAATTTTGTATTTTTTTGTTAATTGCATTATTTGCCCTGATTATCAACATATTTTTTCAACATATCCAGCGTAACTTGTCCAGTTGTAGCCAAGAAATATGACCTTGACCAAAAAGCCTCTTTCCATAATTTCTCTTTTACTTCTGGAAAATTCCTTCTAATTTGTCTTGATGAAATTGTTTTGATCGCATTGATATATTTAGGTATATCCAATGTTTGTTTTGCTTTGAATATCATATGAAAATGGTCTTTATCACATTCAATGTTAAGGGTATCCACTTCAAAGTTTGTACTTATATTGTATATAGTTTTTTCAAACAATCAACTACGAGAGGATTCACCAAAGCATCTCTTCTATATTTTACACATTGCACAAAATGATATTGCAGTGAATATACAGAAAGACTACCTGTATCCAGTTTGTTGTTCATAGTTACATATATAAGCTTATAACTACAAATAACTTATACAATTATATTATTATAGCACGGCTTTCATCCCCTACCTAACGGAAGGGGACTTCTCGCCTGTTGAGTTAAATACTCCTCGAACATAAAGTAAATCCGGTGAAAAGGATGCTGAGAGAACAGATAGAGAATTTCATCCGGGAAGATCTGGGTTATCATGATATCTCATGCCAGATGGTACCGGATACTATTGCAGAAGCCGTGGTTTTTGCAAAGCAGGATTGTGTGGTTGCCGGTGTGGAGGTTGCAGAGGCCATTTTTGATTATTTTGATATCGAATATACAAGAAAGGTTGCAGACGGGGAAAAAGTCCAGAATAACGATGTGGTCTTTGAACTTAAGGCAGGAACGGTATCCTTATTACGTGCTGAAAGGTTGAGTTTGAATTTCCTGGGACACCTGAGCGGTATTGCGACCCTTACAAGAGATTGCGTGGAAACTGTAAATGAGTGTTCTGAAGCAGTTGTGGCTGCAACCCGTAAAACAACTCCGGGAATCCGGGAGTTCGAAAAACTGGCCGTAATCGCAGGTGGAGGTGACCCCCACAGGTTCAATCTCTCCGATTCCATTATGATAAAAGATAACCACAGGAATATAATGGGCCTGGAAAATGCAATTCTTAAAGCAAAGGAAATGGCAAGTTTTACCCAAAAAATAGAAGCTGAAGTTGAATCCGCAACCGATGCCATCCTGGCTGCAAGGATGGGAGTGGACATCGTTATGCTGGACAATATGTCCCCTTCAGAAATAATATCAACCGTGGAAAAGTTAAGTCACGAAGGATTAAGGAATAAGGTAATAGTAGAGGTATCGGGAGATATAAACACCGAAAACCTTGCCGAATACGCAAAAACCGGAATTGACGTAATCTCTATGGGCTCCCTGATCCATAAAGCACAATGGGCCGATCTGAGTATGGAGATGAAAGGGTATTTTATGCCATGAATTTGGAGAGTCTTTCTGATTATTGGAGGACGTGTGCAATTCTAATTTTTCCTCTGATATTACTGTTCATTAAATGAAGTGAATTACCAATCAGACAAAAGTATAGCATGAATCCATTGATATCACAAATACAAAAAGTTATATATTTCATTCTCACCATAAGGGAAATTGAAATAAGGTGTGGGTTATGAAATACAAATCAAATTATATCACGCATGCAATATGTAGAATTAATTTTCCAAATATTCTAGATTTTAATCAATTTAATCCCCCAAAATCATTTCAAAAAGATGTGTCTTCAGACTTCCCTTTGACAGATGTTCAAGATAGTGACACTTCAGATGATGCCAAAGAATGGGTATTTTCAGATAAAAAAAATACAAAAATTGTTGCAATAAGCAATACGTATCTCCAAATAGAATATACGAAATATACCACTTTTGAACGATTTTATGAAGGTATTAAAAAAATAATAAACACGTTCACAGATTTATACCACGTCAAACATATTATCACTACTGAATTGAGATACATAAATGAAATTATCTTAAGGGAAGGAAACACTTTTGATTGGAAAAACATAATCGACGATAAATTACTATTTAATTCTAGTAATTTTGTTGATGAAAGCCACTCTATTTTGAGAAGCATGCAGACATTTGAATTTATGAAAAACGATAATAGAATAATATTTACTTTTGGAACACCAAATAGTGAGTACCCAGAACCAATTAGCAGAAAAGAATTTCTATTAGACTATAATGTCTCTTATGATGATCTCCTTGAAATAAGCGATGTCTTTGACAAAATAAAGGAATTCAACGAAATCATATCTGATATGTTTGAAAATAGCATAGGGGATGAATTAAGAGCAAAAATGGGAGTAATCGAAAATGATTAAGCAAGAAATATACAATAATAGACCTTATATACACAGGGAAAGAATACTAGAAAAAGTTAAACCCATCAACAATGAAATAAAATCAAAACAGGTTTTTGAAATAAACAATTCCAATTCATTTGATATAAAAAACCAAAGAGTAAAAATCGATAAAAGGTATAAAAAAAGAGATGTAATGTTAATAGTTGAAAAACATGACTTTAAACATTAATTCACATTATTTTTTTAATGATGGGAAACGTATTTGCCAAGGAGATATACTTAGAGATTATCAACTGGAATGGGAATTTTATAAGGCAGACCACAGCGAAACTCAAAAATTAATTCTTCCTTATTTAGTCGTTTTAAGCCAAGAATGTGATTTAGAAAATGATTTTGATTCTAGGCCTCCAAAAAAAGAATCAAAACATCCACATGACAAGTTTCTTCAATCAATTTTAGTATGTCCTGCCTATCCTGCGGAAAAATTAAGGAAAGGTACTCACTTAGAATCTTTAGAATTAACAATGCAACATTTGAATAGTAAAAAATGGAACGATGTCAAAAATAATGATGCCCCAAGATACCATTTTTTATCTAATGACGATAATTTACAAATACCAAATTTAGTCTTAGATTTTAAACATTATTACACAATTCCAAGGGAAATATTATATCAAAAAAAAGATGAGCATTATTTAGCAACTATTAATCTAATTTTCAGAGAAAACTTATCTCAAAGATTTGCATTCTATCTTAGTAGAATAGGATTACCTGTTTTTGAAAATGAATAATGCATATAAATTTGAAACTAAATCAGCCCCGCCACTATTTCCACTCGAATACAAAAGTGTCCGGTGTGGCAAAAATAATCCCTCTATTTTTATTCCACAAATTCCCTGATAGCGATTTCTAAACCACTCCTCTTTTCAAAATACCCAGTACCCGGCATTTGCACTGCTACGTAATGCCTCTGGCTTTTGATTCTGCCGTACCCTTAGATACACGATAAAGGAAGGTGTGCCACTTCTGGCATACACAAAAAGGTGCTTGATCTACACTTTCTTCTACCTTTTTTAGTGCATGCAGTATCGTAAGAATAAATACTCATGACAGAGCTCTAGTATCCGTGTACTTTTTTAGCCCAACCTTAGCAAGGTGAAAGGGATTTTAACTCGGGCTACAGTTTTATGTCATAAACTTTATATTGGTTTCCAGTAGTGTATTTAGGCAGTATTCAGATAACAAATCATGAAAAAATCGTGGCGAGGGGAACATGGAATTCAAAAAAATGATCGTATGCCTGCTCTTGATAGCAGCCTTGTCCTCAGTGGTATTTGCAGGCTCTGCTTATGCAAAAAGTGTTCTTTATGAAGGAGAGATACAAGCCGGTGACGGGTACCAGATAAACAATCATGTAATAGATGTAGCCGATGTGTTCCCTTCAAACGAATATGCATCGTTTTATGTGTATGAAAAGGACACTGAATTGATGGACAAAGGGCTGGATATTAACGACACTTTTACCTTTGAAATCGATAATGAAGAAGTTGAAGTAAAACTTCTCGATACAAAGAAAGCTACTTTAAATCTTGCCAAAATACTCATTACAATTACCGATGAGGACATAATCAATACAAAGGGAGTTGTCGATGGTGGTCATGAAAAGGCGGAATTTTCCGGCACCCCCCTAGTAGAAATTACCAAGAGTGTAAGTTCAAATACCATACAAGCAGGTGATTCAGTAACCGTTACTGTCAGCGCAGAAAACAAAGGGGATGACGAGGCAACTGATCTCAGATTTTCCAACAACCTCCCCGAGAAATTCATCCTGGAGGAAACTTTCGTAAGCCAATCCGGCAAGATGTCCCTGAACATTGGGGAATCTCAGCAAATTTTTGTCTACCGCATCAAATCGACAGAACCCGGCACATTTACACTCAAACCTACTACTGCAACCTTTTCTAACAATGCAGGAGTTGATTTCCCGCAGGCAAGTTCCAATACTCCTACAATCACAGTGGAAGGCGAACCCGCAGCCATGGCAGATGTGGAAGTCTCGGCAGAGCTTCAGGAACCTGTTATACCGCGGGGCGAGAGTACTGAAGTAACTTTACTCATAAAAAATAACGGTGAAGGGGGTGCTGAAGCAGTTTCCGTGGACATCCAGCTTCCCGATGGACTTGAGTATGAAAGCGGGGACAGTGAGATCGAGATTATCAGTGGTACCCCCACAATATACCTGCCAACCCTGGGAGTGCAACAGGAAAAGGAATTCACTTTCAACGTCAAAGCAGAGGAAATGGGAAGTTATCCGGTAACAGCCTCCTATTCCTACATCAGTGCAGAGAACCCTGAAGCAGAAGAAATAAACAGTGAAACAACAACAAATGCACTGGAAGTCACAAAAGGCAAATACGATGTGGTCTTCGAGCAGCCGCTATATGTATATATCGTGCCTGTAGTCATTATCCTTGGGGCAGCAGCATGGATATATTACCGCCGCCAACAATACCGCTTTTAAATATCACCTGGAGGAATTAATTGCTCAATATACTTATGGTCGGAAACGGACAGTGTGGCAACCGTATTCTGGACTCTATAAACAGGCAGGCATTCGGCTCCAAAAGTCGATTTGCCAAATTCTACGCAAAACAACAGTATAAAAGTAATGTACAAACCCTTGCCATAAATACTGCCGTAAACGACCTCAAGGAAATGAAATATACCAAGGCAAAGGATCGAATCCATATACCTCACCTGCATGGAGTTGGTGCAAACCGAAATGTGGGAAGGAAAGTTTTTGATGAAAATAAATCCCAGATTATGCGCAACCTCGATGAGAGAGGCAGTTTCGATATTGCTTTTGTAATAACTTCTGCCTCCGGAGGTACAGGATCATCTTTTACTCCTTCCCTGATCCGGGAATTAAAAGAACAAAATGATTATCCTGTATATGCAGTAGTTGTCCTCCCCTTCAGGGAAGAAGGGACGCTTTACCTGCAAAACGCTGCATTTGCCCTCAGGGATATAAGGGGAAGTGGAGTTGACGGGATAATCCTTGCAGATAACCAGTACCTCAAACAGATGGGCGGGGATGTGGAATCTGCCTATGATTCCATAAATGAGATGATCGCAAAAAGGCTGCTTTTCCTGCTGGATTCCCTGGACAGTGAGATGATGATGGTCACAGACCTCGGTGATTTCAAGACTGTTATGAGTGGGGGAGCCGGGATTGCAACAATTGGTTACTACGAAGCAGACGGGGAAGTGCCTATCAGAACAGCCATACAAAAGGCCATATCCCCAAGCGGATTACTGTTTAATACCAATGTTTACGAGGAAGCAAGCAGGTCCATGATAATCATCAAGGGTGACAAGAGTTCCCTGAGCATCGATGAAATCTCTACGGAAGTTGAGAAACTTTCTGATTCAGTAGGCCATGTTTTCAAAGGAATAATTGTCCGCAAAGGTGAATATCCCCGGGTACTGTCTGTCCTTACCCTTGAATCCGCTTCCGAGCTGGAAGAACTCTATCATCTTGCAGTCGGTGCTATCAATACCGAAAAAGAGAAAAAGGAACGAGTCCAGGAAGATAAGGAAGTCGATAAAGCATTCTCCCAGATAGAAGGGCTGGAACCGCAGTACTGACATGATGTGCAATGTTTCCAGGAAAGGACATTGTCACAAGCAGACAATGTAATCGAAATCCGCGGATTGGAAAAAGTCTATGGAGATGGTGTCGAGGTGAAGGCGCTTGATGGACTGGACCTTGATGTAAAAAAGGAGAAATCCTTTCCATAGTTACCCTTCCGGATCCGACAAAAGTACCTTCGTACCTTGCTCCACATGATAGATATTCTGGACACGCCCACAAAAGGCACTATCCTGATTGATGGCCAGGATATCACCAGCATGGATGACCGGCAGCGATCCAGTGCACGAAACGAATTGCTTGGCTTTATATTCCAGTACCATCATCTTTTACCTGACTTCACCGCACTGGAAAACGTCATGATGCCTCTTTTGATAGCCGGCAAGAAAAAGGATGAAGCTACCAGAGAAACTGAAAAACTGCTCAATGAAGTTGGACTTAAAGACCGTCTGCATCATTTTCCAGACCAGCTTTCAGGGGGACAAAACCAGCGTGTCGCCGTGGCAAGGGCACTTGCCAACCAGCCAAAGATCATTATCGGGGACGAACCTACAGGGAATCTGGATAGCCATTCCAGTGACAAGGTCTACGAACTTTTAAAGAAACTGAACCGAGAATTTGACCAGACATTCATCCTGGTGACCCATGATGAAAACATGGCCCGCAAAACTGACAGAATCGTCAGGATCGTAGATGGCAAAATTACTGAATAAGGGAATAACATGGAATACAGAGAAGGAAAAGTAGGAAGAGTATTTGTCCTCAGGGTAGATGACGGTGAAGACATACTGGAAAGTATAACCGCCCTTGCAGAAGAAAAAACTATAGAAAAGGCATTTCTTTTCATGCTGGGAGCATGCAGAAATTCAAATCTGGTCACCGGCCCACTCAAAGATATGATTCCTCCGGAGCCCATATGGAATTCATTTGTGGACCCGCATGAAATAATCGGTATTGGTAACATAATGCTTGAGAACAAAAAACCCGTAGTTCACCTCCATACCGGTCTGGGCAGAGACGGTAAAGCCAGTATTGGATGCATGCGAGAACACAATGAAGCCTTCATGGTAACGGAAATCCTTCTTCTTGAAATCGACGGGATGGATGTTTTGCGCAAATTTGACAGTACAAGAGGATTTGCCCCTATCAATTTCGGGGAAAAAGAGAATTAAGTGCATATCTGTTTTAGCCTATTGAGCGCCTGGGATTTACACTCTATTTCGGCCGATATGTCATTTTCCAGATTTCTCATGAATGTATCAAAGGTTAATTTTAATTTGTAGTAACGCCGGGGCCTGCCCCGATCCTTTGATAACTTCTGATCCCAGGACTCCACTATACCTTTTTCACATAGAGGTTTCATGGCAACACTTACTTCAGGCTGTCTCAGGCCGGTGAGATTTTCAATCTGGCTTGATGTAAGCGAATCGCCATCAATAAGGCAGGTCATAGCTAGAGCTTCTATCCGGGAGAGGGAGAGGTTTTGAAGTAGGCCTGCAATTTCCCTCTTGCTGGAATCAAGCTGTATGAAAGCAGCATCATTCATAAAGGAAGAAAAATGGCTCCATTAATATATATTTTATGAATGTATTATAGGAAAGGATGTACAAAGCATTAGCAACAAGGATTTCAGGGACAAGAATATTATATATACAGTAATTCCCTATTCAGTAAACAAAGTCCAAGGCGGAATTATCATGAGTTACAGGGCAGAAGAAGCAGGATACCGGATAGAAAAGATTCATGCAAGAGAGATATTGGACTCCAGGGGAAATCCCACAGTGGAGGTTGATGTGTTCACGCCAAAGGGTTTTGGCAGGGCCAGTGTCCCTTCAGGAGCTTCCACAGGAACAAATGAAGCCATTGAAATGCGGGATAAGGAGGATGAACGCTACAATGGTAAAGGTGTCCTCGATGCCGTGGACAATGTCAATACAACAATAGCCGGGGAATTGACGGGTTATGATGTACGCAGCCAGAGAGAGATCGATGGGTTAATGATTGCCCTTGACGGAACCGACAACAAGATAACTTTCGGTGCAAATGCCATCCTGGGTGTTTCAATGGCTGTTGCCAATGCAGCTGCGGATTCGCTCAATATGCCCCTGTACAGGTATCTTGGAGGATCGAATTCCTTTGCACTACCCGTTCCCACAATGAACGTCCTCAACGGCGGCAAACATGCAGGCAATGGTCTTGCAATCCAGGAATTCATGATCCAGCCCAAAGGGACTGATACTTATTCAAATGCCCTGCAGATGGGAAGCGAGACCTATCATACCCTGGGAAAGGTCCTGGAAGACAAATATGGTGCTTCTGCAACCAATGTGGGATATGAGGGAGGATATGCTCCACCCATTGACCAGACCGTGGATGCCCTGGATGCTCTGGTAAGTGGCATCGAAGAAGCAGGATATACCGAGTCAGAGGTTACCATCGGGATGGACGCTGCTGCCTCCGAATTTTTCGATGGGGATAACTACAATATCGACGGGACCACCATGACCGGAGCAGAACTTACCGACTTCTATGTCGACCTGATTGACACATATCCTATAGTAATGATTGAGGATCCTTTCCATGAGGAAGCCTTTGAGGATTTTGCAAACCTCACCAATGAAGCCTGGGAAACCATTATTGTGGGAGATGACCTGTTTGTCACAAATGTATCAAGACTTGCCAAAGGTATCGAGATGGAAGCTGCAAATGCTCTTCTGCTCAAGGTAAACCAGATCGGTACTCTTTCTGAGGCTTTTGATGCTGCAAGCATGGCATTCCGCAGCGGCTATAATGTAGTGGTAAGCCACAGGTCTGCAGAAACCGAGGATACAATGATTGCAGATATTTCAGTGGCAATCGGAGCGGATCTCATCAAGACCGGAGCTCCGGCCAGAGGGGAAAGAACTGCCAAGTACAACCAGCTTTTGCGTATTGAAGAAAACCTGGGAGATGCTGCACGTTATGTGCAGCTCTGAAACTTTATGTTCGAATTCAGGATTGCACGCAGGCATATCGCTTCAAAACAGCGCAATACATTCTTTTCCATTCTTGCTGTAGTGTTCATTGTAGTCCTCATGTCCCTTATGACCGGATTTACCGTGAACTGATAGAAAAGACAGTGGAAAACTCTCCTCATATAGTGGGTGTATCCTGCAGAGGACAAGGATGCAGGCATCCATCTCTATGATCATTATAAGTCTGTAATCGTAAGTACACCTACCGTTATTGCTTTCTGCATTCCTTGAAAAACAGGCCGTGATTACATACCGGGACAATTCCGCAGGAATCAACATATTCGGAGTGGATCCTCCGGATGAAAATAAAGTGATGCATCTTAAACCCGATATCGTTGAGGGAAATTATGAAGATCTTTCCGGAAGTGGTAAAGGTATCCTTATAGGGGATGACCCGATGAGTGGGTACAGATAACCTCCCCTCAAGCAGGCGAGCTTTCCCTGAAAGTTATCGGGATTTTTGACAGCGGTACCGGCCGGGATAAAAGTGATGCCTATGCAAGAATGGAAACCCTGCAGGATTTTTATGATGAGAAGGGAACAATTACTGCAATATCCATGCATGTCACAGATCCGTATAATGCAAAGACAACCACTTTAGAAATTGAAAAAGAAACAGGTCTGAAGGCTGATAGCTGGATTGAGATCAACAGTCAACTCCTGGATCTACTCAATACCCAGAAGGTAATTGTGTGGCTTTACTATATCCTGATCTATATAACTGCCGGATTTGATATTGCCAATACACTGATCAATATTCTCATGGACAAGAAAAGTGAGATCGGAATGCTCATGGCAATGGATACTTCCAGGAAAAGCATCACTAAAATATTCCTGATAGAATCCACAATCCTGGGAGCTTTCGGCCTGCTGCTGGGTCTTGTATTGGAATATTTTACAGCTTTAGCAATTGGATCCCACGAAATAGAATTGCCTGCTGAAACGTATCTGGTACTTACATGTATGCCCATGAAAATTGCGGCAATGAATTTCTTTTATGCCACCATTTTTGCTTTTACAATAAATATGATCGCCGGGGTCTATCCGGCAACAAAAGCATCAAAACTGAATCCCGTGGAAGCCATAGAAAGTATATGATTCAGAAATCAAAAAGGGAACTCTGGTTGCCGTTTTCAGGAAGTTTCTCCTTTTCAGGTTCCCTTATTTCGGCATTCATCTGACAGCCGTTGTCGGCATGTTTGGTTTTTGAAAAATCAAAAAGCCCTTTTTGTCTGGAGTCATGATCCAGGGTTGCTATATTCACACCGAATACCGAAAGGATACGTTCCACCGGTGGAAGGAGCTGTTTCTGGATATAGTAATCAACATCCAGGGCTATGTTGTGCTGCCTGACATACTCAGGGTCTTCCGCACGATTTACAAAAAGGTCCTTGCCCGCAACTATCACAAAGGGAATTCTTTCCCCGATAGAAGGACGCATGCCGGTACGCTGTTCTATCTTCTCCACAACGGTGAGATGAGGTTGTTTGTTCTTGTAACTTGAAGGGCTCTTGGAAAAGGTCTTTGTCAGTACCAGATCATCAATTATATCAGAATCCCGGGTGACGTCCAGATTGCGCACCCTGTCCACGGTGGTTTTCACATGTTCCACTGCCTTTTCGACATTACCTTCTTTCAGGACATATTCCAGTACCTGATTTAACATATTGGATGTTAACTCACACCAGTCACGTCTGACGGTTTCCAGACCTTTGACCTTGATCTTATCTTTCCAGCCATCTCCCTCAGGTTCAAACAACCATTGTGCATAGCGTTTCTTTGCTACAAGCAAAACACGTCTGGCAGTGGCTTCGAACTCCAGTTCCATGGGATCCGGCAGGGATGCGGTCACCAGGGAAGCAACTTTGCTGCCCACACGGGCAGATTCTTCCAAAGTCAGGTCATCAGAAGACAGTTCCTTGCTATCTCTGTTCATACAGTGCACAAAAACACTGTCCGTATCGCCGTAAACAATGGAAAGGTTAACTTCTCTGTCATCAGGCTTCAACTCACCTGCTTCATCCCTGAAATAGACCTCGTCATCCCTGAGAATCACACTGCCTATCTGGCTGCAGACAATCTCCTCGGTGCGGGCGATATTTTCCCTGCCAATACTTGTTACTGAACCGGCCATTCCCAGACTGTACAGACGGGCCCGGGCATAACCGGAATAACCATAAAAACTGTTGAGCAGGATTTTCAGGGCAAGCTGGGTGGCATCAAGGACACGGTGTTGATTTTCATCCCGGGTCTTTTTCATTATTTGCTTGGTCTCACTGCGCCTTCTCAAAAGTTCCTCGAGTACCGAGGGTACTATGCCTTTGTATAGATGGGGTTTGACAAATTTATCCCCGGTAGGAGAGACTATAAGGTCATCTGCTTGTAAATTGGTGTTTTCCACAACGGTAGTATAGCAGAGATTGTGGGCCATTATAATGGTGGGATAAAGTGACTTATAATCCAGCACAAGAACATTTTCATGTAACCCCTTATGAGGCTCAAGGACTGCACCTCCTTTAAGATTCTCATTCAGCTTCCTTCTTTGCTGGGATGTATGTTCATCGGGTTTGGATGACATGACCCTGTTCTGCTTGCCATATTCACTCAGGAGCAACTGTTCGACCATATTGGTCTGGCCACCGCTTATAACGTCCTGAAGCAGAGTGCCGCTTACCTGGGATACCGCTATATGTTTATCGAGTAATTTTAGTTGCAGGAGCAGCTCCAGGGCAAGCTCGGAGTCACGTCTGGCGTAATTAATGAATTCATAGAGTTTGGTGCCATCATCTTCCCAATATTCTTCCATGTCCTGAGGGGAAACATCCAGTTTTTCCTTGTCGAGCAATTCATGAGAGACATTCCTGAGTGTATAGCGTTTCAGGCTGAATTCCTGCCTGATCAGGGGCAAAACATCGACAACGGCCCTGCCGGTGATATCAACCATTGTGCGAGTGCCTATTTTCCTGTAACCCAGGCTCCTGCCGTCCCTGCCCACATCGGATTTGATCCTGTGGCCGTTTTTGCTAAGAATGGATACACGGTCGGTAATATAGGGAATATCAAAATCATTGCTGTTGTAGCCGGTCACTACGTCGGGATCATATTCCCTGAAGATCTCAAAAAACCGGGACAACATGGAAGCTTCATCCTGACAGGCTTCCACATCAGTGTCCACGCCATCAGCTGGTTTGGCTATCAGGACTATGGTTTCTTTGCCCTGATAGGCCGGTGCAAAGGAGATACTGATCATTATCACGGGAGAGGTTTCAGGAGTGGGCATATTGCCATCCACTGGTAAACACTCGATGTCAAAGGCCAGATGTCTCAGAGGGGCAGGTTCCTTTCTTTCAAATTCTTCCACGTCCTCACTGCTGCAGGTTATATTGCAGAGAGGAAGGTCCTGCAGGGCAGTCTGAGGAGTCAACCGCATCCAGCCCATCCCATGCAGGCCCCTGTCAATCAGAAAGCGATTCCTGAATAGGATGTCTGCCTCGTAGATCTCTTTTACAGCAGGCATGGCGGCTATATCATCCCTGATCTCCGGCACGTTACCCGGATCATGGGTGATTATCTTTAACATGCGGGTGGGTGTGGTCTGGTAGCCTACCGGTTCAAATCTCTCAACCTCATCAATGGCTTTTACCTGCTCGAACTTTTGCTTTATATCAGATGCAACCTGTTCCAGATCTGCATTACAATTTACATAAAAATAAGGTTCAAAGCCGGGTACCTGACAGCATATACTTTTACCTTCTGAAGAACGCCCAAACAGGCGGATTACAGGAGAGTTGTCCTGTCTGAAGTAGTCGGCATCTATGAGCTGGAACTCTAATTGATCAGGTAGGTTTGTGGTCATGGTTTTCACTGTGAAAGATGATTGATTATGGGTTGCTGTATGAGATTTCTTATTTATAACTTAAACCCCGTGACATATCTACAAAAGCCAAAGTGTTTGGAATTCATACCAAACAACCCTCACGCAAAATATTTTAGTATGTTGATGCAAAGCCACAATTTAATCCTGCGATGGAAGACCGCAATCATAGTTGAATATGATTTACTTTTCAGTTGTCTTTGTAACGCTCTTTTTTCTCCTGAATGCAAGTTTTTCAACTTCCTTTACATCCAGTCCCGTATCGATGTGCCACCTCGGACTGTAGATTCCATTACCGGGGCTTTGCTATCTTCGTTCATGATTTTTTCCCCTTTCATTGTTTGAGTTTATGCACTGTGCTGCTATGATTATCGTACTGCGGTGCCCAACTTCCTAGTTAATGTTAGCAGATTTATCAAAAAAACTAATCAAGTAATAAGCTAAGACAGATGCTTAATTATACTCTCAAACCCACTAACATATTTCGTTTTGCTCTATAAATAGAATCTCATATTTTCAAATGGTGTTGATATCTTAGTCTTGATGGATGATAGAATGTGAGCCAAATGATATGTAAGTGGTTATACGATGTGAGAATGAGTCAGAGATCCAAACAACAGATAATTTCTGTGCCTCTAAGTTCTATTTAGCAAAAAAGGGAACTAAAAATGAGAAAGAAAAGTGCCCGGAGCGTGACTCGAACACGCGGCCTCCAGATGTCTCAGGAGACATGGGAGCACCCAATCGTTTACCCTATGAGTCTGGCGCCCCAACCAACTAGGCTATCCGGGCCTGGTAGCACATACAGAAGGTAAAAGTGATATTAAAAAGTATCGATTAAAATAGCATTACCGATTGTAACTTATTCAAATTTCGAAAGGAGATATGTATCAACCCATTGTGGTAGTTCATTTTCATCTTTGATCCAGATCTTTCCATCTATATCTTTTTCCACAATCAAAACAGAAGTATCATTTGAGTTATCAAATACATATGCTCTTCTGCATAATTTTAATGCATCAAACAAAAAGTTATTTGATCGCTTATATCTATCTTTTATCTTATGATCAGGGACGTTATGTTGTCCTTTTTGAACACGTTCATTCACTCGTCCCTGGTTGATTGCAATGTCTGATGTACTTACAAAATAAAGATACAATTTCCAACCTTTTTGTCTGGCCCGTTCCATGAATTCAATTTTAGATTCATGTGAAAATACTGTTTCAAATGAAAACAAGTTGATATCCAGATCTATTAGTTTATCTCTAATAAAATCTGCTATCAAAGACCCCATATAGGAATTGTTGATATTATTAATAAGACAATTATTCTCAAATTTGATATCTTTAATGTCAATTTTACTTATTGGGAACAGGGTTGAATTTAAAAGATGCTCTTGGAATTCAGATATATCCGTTTGTATTCCAAGATTTTCAAAATTAATAATGTTTTGAGTATTAAGTTTGTCAGGATCAATATGTAATTGTGGATTTATTAATTTCGGGTCATCTTCAATAAATTGTTGGACCAGGGTGGATTTACCTGATCCATTTGGTCCCGCAAATATTCGAATCCGCTTCATAGTTTATACATACGTTTTTTGGGGACAACGAATGCGTTTTCTAGTGTTTTGATCACTTCGATTCTACCATCCGGATGTTTCCTGACAATAGCATTACCCTGTTGGATTGTAATAGCCCTGCCATTTTTAAGAGCATCATTTGCTGCACGGGTTGTTGCCTTTCGTGCCATTTGTTCAATGTGTTCAGATTGTCTGTCATCTGACAGGCTATTACTACATGCTGATGTGCCGATTTGTTCACTGACTTTAGATTGAACATTTGGTGGTTCGGTTATTTTTGACATGTAAATTCCTCATTGCTCTGGTATATTCTAATATATCGTTGAGCGCTTAAGTAAGTTTGTTTTATTGAGTTTTCTGAAAAATCATGTTGTTGATTGAATAAGTTTGTGCCATTTACGCCCTATCCCTAACATGAATCCCAAAATAAAAAAAGAAGATGGGGAAAAACTCCCCATCAGTAACCTGTGGCCTCTGCAAAGGTAAGCAGCAGGTTGGGATCAGAAGTAGTGCCCCTGACCTGGATTACCATGCTGTCATTGTTCCAGACATAGGCATAACGTGGCACGTCCTCGCCGCCCTCGGTCACATGCCAGATGATGCGTGTGGCAAAGTGGTCATTGATGGAGTGCTCGGTGAACCTCTCTCCCTGTGCCATTGGATTAAATTCGTTTTTGTAGTCGTTGACCAGGGTTTGGGCAGCCTCCGTGTCAGTGCATTCAATGGCGCTGATTTGCACTTCCACACTATCCCCGTTTTTGTAGATACCCTGCGTGGCTTCAACTACCGTATCTTCACTGCCCACACCGTCCAGCACACTTCCAAAGTCCAGCTGGCGCTCACCTATCATCTCAAACCCTGCCGGCACTTCGTCAAGTGACACTGCATCTGAAACAGAACCAACTTCAGGATTATCGATTTCTTCACCTGTACCACTGGTGTCAGTACATCCCGACACTGCAACCATGATCATTGAAATTGCCAGAAGCAATGCTACTATTCTCATTTTCATAAAAGATCCCTTTTCCAAAGCGGATGGATTGTAATTTAGATTCAGATATTTAAAAGTAATCCGCAGCGAGCAGATCAAAAAAGAATAAAACACAAACCAAAAAAAAAGATAAGTAGAAGGGATTAGTCCCTTCTATCATTCAAGTCTGCTTAGTTTCTCCTTACGAGGTAGGCAACTGCCAGAAGTCCAGCGATTGCGAAGACTGCTTCAAATCCAGGGATTCCTCCAGGTTCTTCAGTTTCGTTGGTTGCTGGTTCTTCAGGTTCAGTTACATTGTCCTCAGGCTCGGTTGGCTCGGTTGGCTCGGTTGGCTCGGTTGGCTCAGTTGGCTCGGTTGGCTCAGTTGGCTCAGTTACGTTGTCCTTTGGCTCGGTTACGTTGTCCTTTGGCTCGGTTGGCTCGGTTGGCTCAGCTGGTTCTTCGCCTTCGATGGTGACTTCCTTGTACAGATAGTACCTCAGTGTGTCACTGCCAGATTCAACATCAGCCGTCCTGAAGGCAAGACCTTCAGCAATTTCCTCTGTATCATCTTCATCAAGGGTCATGGAATTATCATTCCACATCATAATTCCATAAACATCATTACCGAGATTACCTGCTGTCTGAACTTCGAGCTCGCCAAATGTGTCGTCATCTTCGATTTCAACAACATTCATATAGTCAATCATCCAGACACCCTCAATTACAGCGAGGCTGTCGACCTGACCCTGGAAGACATCAGTGACGCGTACTCTGAGAACTTCAACATCGTCCTCACCGGCAACGTCTTCTTCATAACTCCAGGTTGCAGAGCCAGTTTCTCCTGTAAGATCAACTACCTGATCCTCTACAAACTCTCCATCCTTGCTAAGCTCCATCCAGACCTTGTCACCCTCAACATCGATCTGCTGTGCGGTCAACTCATAACCGTGACCAAGATCATATGATGTACCGGTTCTGAGAGTTACCTCGTCATCATTGTCCAGGATAAGTTTGGCGAGAAGGTCAGGTGTGTCGTTCTTGAGTGGAACATATGCTTCGGCAAAGAGACCAATAACTGGATACGTTTGGCGGATTTTGTCCCCATCTGTATCTTCCTCATTGTAATCGATCTCAAAGCCGGTTTCTGTGATGTTGGCATAGTAAACCAACTCTTTTTCATCAATTTTTGAACTGTTTTGGTCGAATGTACCTGATTTATCTATGATCAAAGATTCACTTGTAAGATTGTCATCAAGGTCATAGTAGAATCCAGCAAAGTTTGCATAAGTCCAGTTTCCTGGCTCATCTTCAAAGACCTGTCCTCTGATTTCATATGTACCTGGTTCGGTGTATTCTTTCATGAGGTAGAATCTCATGACATCGCCAGAAACATCAGCCGTCTTGAAGGAAAGACCTTCAGCGATTTCCTCGGTGTCATCTTCATCAAGGGTCATGGAATTATCATTCCACATCATGATACCTTGATCATCGAAACCTTCGATATTACCTGTTGTCTGAACTTCGAGTTCGCCAAATGTGTCGTCATCTTCGATTTCAACAACATTCATATAGTCAATCATCCAGACACCCTCAACTACAGCGAGGCTGTCGACCTGGCCCTGGAAGACATCAGTGACGCGTACTCTGAGAACTTCAACATCATCCTCACCGGCAACGTCTTCTTCATAACTCCAGATTGCATAGTTCTTATCTGTAAGATCAACTACCTGATCCTCCACAAACTCTCCATCCTTGCTAAGCTCCATCCAGACCTTGTCACCTTCAACATCGATCTGCTGTGCGGTCAACTCATAACCGTGACCAAGATCATATGATGTACCCGTTCTGAGAGTTACCTCGTCATCATTGTCCTGGATAAGTTTGGCGAGAAGGTCAGGTGTGGTGTTCTTGAGTGGAACATATTCCTCGGCAAAGAGACCAATAACTGGATACTGGGTGCGGATTTCGTCCCCATCTGTATCTATTTCAGTTTCATTGTATGCGTACTCATAGTCGGTCATGTTGATAACGGAATAATAAACAAGTCCACCTTCTGGTATCTTGTCACCGCTCAAAGGATCAGCATCATTAGTACCTTCCTTTCCGTTATTGTATATCCTGAGATATTCGGATTCGAGTCCGTCATCAAGATCGTAGTAGAAACCTGCAAAATTCGTTGCATTCATTTCAATGTAATTTGATGATCCGCTATAGCTGTCTACTATATCTGACACACTAGAACCGTTATAGACTGGTCCCCTGACCTCCACAGTATCTGCAGCGCTTGCTACGCCAGCAAATACTGTCAAGACCATAAGGGCAGCCATTAAAGTTGCTGTTAGTCTTTTCATAATTCTCCTCCGTTAGTTAATTTATAGATATATGGTCAAGGTAAAGAGTGATTGATAAACAATAAAACGTACACATGTACGTTAAATCAACCTTTCATCGGTGAACATTACGCTCATTGACGAAAGGAAGCTCATCACCCTCTTGATCCCGTCATATTGGTTTGCAACCCTCTAATAAGAAAATTGCTTATTAAATCTTTTGTGGTCTCCAGGGTCAAAAAACGCTCTTTTTACTGGTAAATATCGATGTATTTCACGGCATATGCCGAATAAATTTCGTCCGAATTAATAAAGGGACCATTGAAAATACAGCTGATACTTGGCATATTGTCGACTTCCATATTTTTCGCATACACTCCCGGCCATGAGTTGCCCGGGGGCAAAGAGCCGGATACATTCGACATAGTATCAATGGTCTTAATCCTTTATCAGTTTGACCCCCAGATAGGGTAATGACGTACATTACCTATTTATATTAATCCATATCAATACTTTTTATACGAATATACGAAAACACTGATAAATCGTAAACCCGATTCCAGTAAAGTGAATGAGTGCTCATAAATAATTGCTATACATGAATTCATCAGGGGTACTACCCGACTTACACGAAAAAGGCGATGCTAAATGTTTACAGGCGCAGAGAATATTTCCACTGAAGACGAAGGAAACAGGGTTAAGACCGGCATTCCCGGCTTTGACGAATTGTGCGGGGGAGGCCTTGTACGTGACAGGAGTTATCTGGTATCCGGCACCTCAGGAGCCGGCAAATCCATATTCTCAACCCAGTACATCTACAACGGGATCACCCAGTACGGGGAAAACGGGATAATCGTGGCCACAGAGGAGCGGCCCGAACAGATCCGTGAGAACATGATGCACTTTGGCTGGGACCTGCAGGCCTTAGAAGAAGAGAACAAACTCGCAATAGTCGATGCCTGTTCGACAAAGATAGGAATCCCCTCCCAGGAAAAATATGTGGACGTGCGTCCCTTCGACATTCGCTCAATGATGGACCAGATCATCGCCACACAGGAAGAGATCGATGCCAAAAGGGCCCTGATAGATTCAACGACATCCATCAGTTTCTATCTGCATGAAGCCGCCCGGATACGTGTGGAATTACTCAAACTCAGCACCACCCTTGAAATAATCGGTCTGACATCCCTGATGACCTGTGAAGTAATCGACGAGAAACAGCCCTCCAGATTCGGTGTGGAAAACTTCGTCACCGATGGTACATTCTCCCTCTACTACGACATGCATGACAATGTCCGCACCCGCAGTGTCGAGGTCTACAAGATGCGCGGCTCAGACCACAGTAAAAAGGTCCACCCCTATGAAATCACAAAAGAAGGCTTCGTGATCCATCCCCACGAAGAAGTCTATACCCCCTTCTAAGCCCGGCCCCTAAGATCGGGCTACATTTCCCCGTTTTCATATTGGATACACCTGTATACTACAGGGTTGCGTCCAGACTGTAGTCATGGCGCTTAAGGATCTCCACCTGCTTACCCGTAATTCTTCCTGAACAGCAACCCCTTCAAAACTTCCACAAATCCCAGTGTAACTGCCGCAAAGCCAAGAGGCAACAACCAGTCCTGCAAAGCAAGCGGCACAAGGTCAAATACATCAGCCAGGAAAGGCACATACATAACCAGCAGTGTCAGGAGCAACGTGCTCAAAACGCCTGCAATGATCAATTTATTCCTGAAACCGGTTTTCAGCACAGACATCTCAAGGGAGCGGAAAGCAAACGGCACAAACATGATCATACTCACCACCGTAGCAAACGTGATTGTGCGTGCCCGCTCCAGATCTGCGGTCGGGTCTGCAAGCAAAAAGGAAGCAAAACAGGCAAGTCCCATCACCCCGGCCACAGAACCCACAAGTACAAGTTTCCTGCCGGCCAGGATTCCTTCACCCACAGGCCGGGGTCTGCGGTGCATCACTTCCTCCCGTGCAGGATCAAGGCCCAGCGCAATTGAAGGCATAATCTCGCCGAACATATTGATAAACAGGATCTGCAGGGCAAGCAGGGGAACCAGTTCATAGCCCAGCAGGGAAATCCCCAGCATAATCAGTATAATCTCATTGAAATTGCGTGAAACAAGGTAACTTGTAAATTTCTCTATATTATCATAAATGGTCCTGCCCCTCTTGACAGCCTCCACAATAGTAGCAAAATTATCATCCTGCAGCACCATATCACTGGATTGGCGGGCCACATCCGTGCCCTTAAGCCCCATCGACACACCGATATCAGCTCTTTTAAGCGCAGGAGCATCATTCACCCCGTCCCCGGTCATGGCAACAACATGTCCCTCTGCCTGCAGGGCTTTAACGATCCTCAATTTCTGCTCTGGCATAACCCTGGCATACACATGGATGTGATCCGCAATCTTTGCAAAGGCTTCATCACTCAAACCGGCCAGTTCATCTCCCGTAATCGCCCCGTCAGCCAGTATACCATCGGGATCTGAAATATTATCAGGCTGCTCTACAGGAATTCCCAGTTTGTCAGAGATAGCCAGTGCGGTTTTTACATTGTCCCCGGTAATCATCACCACTTTGATACCCGCCTGATGACACAAACCGATAGCCTCGGTAACACCTTCCCTTACCGGATCGGTCATTGCCATCAGTCCCAGGAAGGTCATCCCCTCTTCCAGATCAGTTTCATCCCACTTATCCCCCACATCCTTGCGGGCAATTGCAATCACCCTGTAGGCTCCGGAGGCAAGCCTGCCGTTTTCTTCCAGAATGGTCTTCCTGATGGTCTGGTCAAGCTGCACCCGCTCATTATCTTTAAGAATGTGATCACAACGCTCCAGCACAACCTCCACAGCCCCTTTGGTAAAGGAGATCGATCCCTGATTTTCCCGGTGAACTGTAGTCATCATTTTTCTATCAGAAGTGAAAAGGATCTCATGCAACCTTTCATGCTCCCCGGCAAACCCCTCCTTGCGGATACCCGCCTTTGAGGCAGCCGCCAGCAGGGCAAGTTCTGTGGGATCTCCCACCACATCCTCTGAATTGCCGTTTTGATTCAGGGATGCATTGTTGCAAAGGGTTGCCCCTTTCAACAGCAATTCCAGTGTGGAATCTTTGGGATTGAAACTATTCCCCTCAAGCACAAATTCCCCTTCAGCTCCATAACCCGAACCCGTAACCTCAAACAAACCTTCCATGGTCCAAATCTTTTCAACCGTCATCTCATTACGGGTCAGGGTCCCGGTCTTATCCGTACATATCACCGAGGTCGAGCCCAGGGTTTCTACCGCAAGCATTTTGCGTATGATGGCATTTTTGGCAGCCATGCGGCGCATCCCGTAGGCCAGCGTAATAGTCAGGGTCAGAGGAAGGCCTTCGGGCACCGCGGCCACTGCCAGTGCCAGGGCAATGATCAACATCTCCTCGACAGGAGCCCCCGCAAAAATACCCAGCCCCAGAGCCATCCCTGATGCCAGCAAGGCCACAACTGCCAGTTTTTTGGAAAATGCCGAGATCTCCCTTTGCAGGGGAGTAACTTCCTTTTCAGGTTGAATCAGGGAAGCGATTGACCCCAGTTCCGTATCCATACCCGTGGCCATCACCACAGCCCTGCATTTACCTCTGACAACCTGAGTTCCGGCATAAAGAGGCTCATTCAAGTTTTTCTCCACAGGCAAACTTTCCCCGGTCAATGCCGATTCATCCACCTTAAGTTCCTGCAATTCAAAGACACAGGCATCTGCAGGTATACTGTCACCGGCTTCCAGTACCAGAATATCGCCTGTAACAACTTCCCTTGTGGCAATCTGGCGCAGGGTACCTTCACGTAAAACAGTGGTCTTTGGCCGCACAATCCCCTTGAGGGATTCCATGGCCTTTTCAGCCCTGTATTCCTGCACAAAACCCAGTAAGATTACAAAAATAATAAGCCCTAAAATCACCCAGAAATTTACCACTTCATCTATATACAGGGAAATCAGGGCCGCTGCAGCCAGCACCCATACAATAACATTACCCATCTGGCCAATGAAGATCTTAAACGGAGTGGTTTTTTCCGTCTCTTCCAGCTCATTATACCCTTGCCTTTGGAGTTTGGCAGAAACTTCAGCTCTTCCAAGCCCTTCAGAATCTGCGATATTCTCGGGCAATTGCATACAACCCTGCTCTGATAATTTCATAACCTGCCAGCTCCCCGCTTAACTTTGAAAAATACCATATTAAATCTTTATTGCAGTCATAAATGCAGGCAAAGGTCAGCCTGAAGCAGAATTCTTGTTCTCCTTGTCCTTTTGTATAGCAAATTTAAGCAATATTGGTGCAACAAAGATAGAAACAGCAGCCAACAATACAACTGCCGAAAATATTTCCTCTCCTATTATGCCTATCTCCCTGCCAATAGAAATCGTCACAAGAGTAACCTCTGCCCTGGGCATAACTCCTGCGCCGAATATAAGACTTTCATAAAAATTAAAGCCAACCGTTTTAGCACCTACAAAACCACCTACAAGTTTACCCAATAAACCAAAAACCACAATCAATACAGTAAAAATACCTGCAGCTCCCAGAGACGTTGGATCAACAGACATTCCTATATATACGAAAAAAACCGGTGTAAGCATACCATAAGCCAATCCTGAAACCTTACTCTGTACATCCTCGATCTTGGCAACAGGTATATTTGAAAGCATTACACCCCCCACAAAAGCACCGATAACCGCATGTAATCCCATCACTTCTGCAAAATAGGCAGAAAACAGTGCAACCAATATTACAGTAGCAAATACGGACTCTCTTGCATGCATTTTTCTTACATATCCAAAAAGACGGGATAAGACATAACGGGATAGGAAATACATTACACCAACGAATACAATAAGTTTGCCTATTAGTGTAAGAAATTGCATGGGTGAAAGAATTGAATTATGCTGTGCCATGGTACTAACAATAGATACCAGGAAAATGCTGATAATATCATCAAAAATCGCTGAACTTAACATCATTGAGCCGGGTTTACTGGATAAATAATTCATATCTAATAATGTTTTTACAGTAACTCCTATACTTGTGGGGCTGAAAGCCACTGCCAGAACAAGACTTTCCAGATTGCCCAGCCCAAAAAAATATCCCAGTCCAAAACCGGCTATAAAAGCTATCAATATCTGGAAAACGGTTGCAATGATCGCTTTTTTGGAAGATGCTTTCAAATCATCAATATGAACTTCCTTGTAGCCTGCAATAAATAAGAGAAAAATGACACCCAGCTGTGCAACAGAAGAAATTGTATCAGTAATTTCCAGAACCGTTATCCCAAGCAATATACCTGCCAGAATTTCCCCCAGTATACCTGGCATACCCACTCTTTCAGAAACCTCAGACAACAATCTGGCAGATAGCAAAATAATGAGGATCTGGAATAAAAACTCCATCTATTAACCCCTTAAACTGTAGATTGCCTTAATAACATCCGGCTTGCATATTATGCCCACAAGTTTATCGTTATCAACCACGCAGAAACGGTCCACTTTATGTTTTATCATTATTTCTGCTACTTCACATAGATCCATCTCAGGTGGAATGGTGACAGGATGAGGAATCATAATTCCCCGGGCAAATTCACTGAGGGATTTCACTGCCATAAGATGAGTATGATCAAGCCGGGACACACGGT
Organism: Methanohalophilus sp. DAL1; assembly: GCF_001683555.1. Classification (NCBI taxonomy): domain Archaea; kingdom Methanobacteriati; phylum Methanobacteriota; class Methanomicrobia; order Methanosarcinales; family Methanosarcinaceae; genus Methanohalophilus; species Methanohalophilus sp. DAL1. The sequence goes on from NZ_MAFX01000021.1 coordinate 24,391, forward strand.
GGGTTAGCAATAACTGCAGGATAATATTCTGGTCAATTATACCCAGAAAATCGCCATTATCCTCCACCACTGGATAGGTATGGAACTCATTTTCATTAAATACTTCAAGTACCCTTTCCACAGAATCATCTGCCTTAATGGTAACCGGACGTGTCTCCATTATATCTTTCACATAAATCCGGCTGCACTTCTCATCAAGGTCTGAATATCCTTCTTCAGTAGATAAACGATTCATATCAAGTTCCCTTCCAGAAAACATATCTATCCCAATGACAATATATTTCTTATTCTACAAAGACATTATTCCAATATCAATTCTCATTCAGGACCCTGACATTCAGGGCTATGCCACTTCTTTCAATATATTCATTGATCCTTTGCATTGAATGGGGAATCATGCCACCATTGGTCAGTATCATACATCTTTTCCCGCACAGTGCCATCAGGATGGTGCGATCGATAACTCCGGTTGCTATATCGACACATATCGAATAATCTTCGGCAAGTAACTTGCTCTTTTTACCCATGGCCCCCACAATATCTATTTCCTCTTTTTCCATGTAACCTTCAAAGTCAGAGGGATCAAACTTATCCATATCGTAGATCAGGATACCGCCGGCCTTTATTCCATGTCTGGTAAGTTCCACGATAGCCTTATTGTTCTCATGGATGTGTAAAACCCTGGCGTTAACCGCTTCATAAGGACAGTGCAGGGCATACTCTCCATGCAGTACCCCCAGATTCAATATGTCGCCTTCCCGGGTTTCAGGAGGCACCTCCACCCACATCAGTTCCGGAGGTTTCAGGGAATCCACTATTTCAGGAACCGTTTTGGGCTGCCTGTTGCCATGAGCAAGCCCGCGCCTTTCAATCTCCTTATATATATCAAAGGTCATCGGCCGTTTCAGGTGGGCCTGTCGCAGCAGTTCATCATCCTGGAATGCTTCATCCGGAGTACCTTCCCCGATAACCTCCCCGTCCACCATGAAGAAAACATAATCCGCCCAGCTGTAGGCCAGATCAACATCATGGGTGGAAATGATCAGACTGGTACCCATATGATTGAGTTCGTGCAGTACATCCAGAAGTTCATCAGCGCCTACCGGATCCAGGCTTGCCAGGGGTTCATCCAGTATGATAGCCTGGGGGTCCATAGCCACAATCCCCGCAATAGCAACCCTCTTTTTCTGGCCGCCACTCAAATGATGCGGAGGTTTATCCTTAAGTCCGCTCAGGCCGAAATATTCCAGGGTTCCGTTTACCTTCTTTTCAATCTCTGCCTTGCTGTAGCCAAGATTGACCGGCCCAAACGCCACATCCTGGTAGACGGTAGGTGCAAATACCTGATCATCGGAATTCTGGAAAACAATACCAATGTTTTTTCTTATTTCCCTCAAGGATGCCTGATCGTAGGCCAGTTCCTTGCCATCATAAAATATCCTGCCCTCAGCAGGCTTGAGAGTACCGTTAAGTAACAAAAATAGGGTGGATTTACCCGAGCCATTTTTTCCTACAAAAGCAATTCTTTTGCCCTTTCTCAATTTGATGTCCACACCCCTGACAGCATGGGTCCCGTCGGGATAGGAATATTTCAGGCCGCGTGTTTCAAGTATTACCATA
>NZ_MAFX01000022.1:0-100379 GCF_001683555.1 Methanohalophilus sp. DAL1
AGCCTATCTTGATAACCACTACTACTGAAACCGTTGATGGAAAACAACAAAAAATTCTTGGTATCGTGATGGGAAATACGGTACAATCGAGACATATTGGTAGCGATATAGGGACAACTCTGAAGAATGTAGTCGGAGGGGAACTTAAAGATTACTCAAAGCAGAATAACAATTGTACTTGATGGCAGATACCATGAATCTGATCAAAAAAGAAAAATTGATTTTACCCTGCAAGGGTATAAAGGCTTAATAATTCAAACCACGCTAAAACCAGTCCGGGGGGACGGGAGGTGAATAAGGAGTTTCATGAAGAGGCAGGAAAGAGGGGGTATGGACAGGGAAAACGGGCCGACAGGCAATTCCGGAAATCTGTAGGAAGCAACTTATTATCGTGTGTTTCGCACTCCGAGTGGTTTGTATCATATTCTAAGAATCAGTATTCTGCGACTGTACCTCTGGAAAATGTATCAGGCAAATTTAGCAATGCAGGGACCTGCCACCTCACCTCCCAAATACCTGTCTGACATCAAATAATTATAAAAATCCTACAAATATAAATGTTTTTATTATATAATATATATTGTACCCATATATATAATGATAGTTCAAAGTAAAAGGAAAAATATAACAAGACTTATAATATAAACAAAATATTAAATTAAAATTATTCAGGAAATATGAGATACAAGAACATTCCATTGCAGAAACAAAATAAACTTATGCCATAACTAAATAGAAGGAAATCAAAATATATATAAAGGGCATGCAATATTAACTAACTGAAATCAATGGCTGACAATATCGATGTATTCAAGAAAGTGATATTCAGCATCCCACCGATGAAAACGGTGATTGCCACTGTAATAGTATCAGGTTGCCTTTATGGAGTACTTGTTAATTTTTTCCTATCATCAGTATCCCCGCTGGAATTGAGTGTTCATTATATTATAGAGACAATATTGATGGTTTTCGTAATCCCGACACTTATTGCGGGTGAGATTTACCATTTGTCATTTGAGGAGTACCCCCGCAAATGGAGTTACTTCATAGCTCTATTTAGCGAATTTATCCTGTTTATATATGGCATGATCCTGAGTGCCGCCGAGCCAACAGGAATTGCAAGCAGCTGGAACATATTCTGGCTTGCGGTTATTACGGTATTCCTGATCAGCATGATCGTATTGATATCAACGCTGGGGTACAAAAATATTAAAAGAATCACTATATTAAGCCTGGCACATCCACTTATGATAATTGCCACCTATCACATTTTTCTGGGCCGGGAACAAGATATAACTTATGTGACTTACGTGGAAAAATTAGGCGTTTTCTTCCTGACAGGTATAGCAATCCTGCTGGTTTTTTTACTTGCAGAATATCTGATAAGTACCAACGTGAATGTTTCAGCTATTAAATTGTTCTCCGGAATGATGCATAAAAAACAGGAAATTCTGGATCTGGGATATTTTGTAAAACCAGATGTACAGACCCTACTGTTGAAAAATGAAAATGGAGAATCCATTATTGCAATCCCCTGGATACATCCCGGCCCACTCGAAGGATTCGGCGGAGGCAGGGCATCCACAGACATAATAAATCACCTGAATAATAACAGTGAAGGGTTTTTCCTGCATGTTCCATCCACCCATAAATCCGATCCTGCAAATCCCCATGACATTGACAAGATAATAGAAGCATTCGAAAGGCCTGAAACAGTTGGCCAGGCCTCTAAACTGCTGAAGAAGGATTACGGGAAATTGATATTTTACGGAAGGAAATGGGGGGACCAGAAAATAGTCTACATGGAAGCTGAAGAATATGGAGATTACGAGATACCTGTATTTACAGAAATCCTGGACCTCAACAAAGTGGTGATAATAGATCTCCACAACCATGAACGCAACAAGGAACCAAAAGACCAGCTCATGTATGGCACGGTGGAAGCCGAGCATTTCAGAAATTGCTTAAAAGATTTTCTCGACGAACTGGACAAGTGTGAACTCTACGATTATAGGGCAGGTTTTGCCACCGAGGTCCCAGACACACCCAAATTTGCCCTTATCGAAGAGGTTGCCGATCAGAAAGTCCTGATTTTCGGGACTGAGGGAAACGGCATCTCCCATGAGATGATGAATATTGCCCGCCAACATGAGAACGAGTTTGATGAAATCATCATGTTTACCACCGACACCCATAGCAGCATCCATAACATGATAGCTGATAGGCATGTAGACCCGGAAAGCCTGAAAGAGGTTATCGAAAGGGCCGGACAAATTGTATCAAAAGCTAGTGCTGGTTTTACCAGTAAAAGGGCCGAACCTATGAAATTGCTCAAGGATGATTACATGGGGTTGGCCTACAGCATCAACATACTTGCACGCATTATCCCTCTTGCCCTGTTCTTGCTATACATAGCATTGATATTGTGGATCCTGTGAAAACTAAAATATTCTTGTAGGAGAGATTTGTATATAACAGAACATTAATAACTAATATTTAGAATGTTTATTGATAATAGTTTCCACAGGAGATACTATTCATAGAAATGACAGCCGCAAGTCAGAGCATTGCAGCCATAATTTCCTTATATCTCCTTTTTATGTTGACAATCGGTTTTATCGCTATAAAAGAACCGAAAAGCTGTCTGACTATGTTCTTGGCGGCAGGAGATTGAACAAATGGGTAACAGCTCTAACTTCCCAGGCATTGGATATGAGTGGTTGGCTGCTTTTGGGCCGGCTATCATTTTTTCCCTGTTCTCCAGGAAGGTGACAAGAAATGCAGTCCTCGGAGGAAAGGCGGTGTCATGGTGATCCTGTGGAAACAGTTGTCCGGAGGGATTTTTGACCTTTATGAGATCGTTCAGAGATTTATCCCTTCCAGCATTGTGATCCTCTTGAGAACAAGAATGGACCGTGAACCTGCCCAGGAGATGCAGGAAAAGTTCGATAGAGTTCAGCAATCGGCCTGAACTCTTTTTTTTATGCTTTATTTACAATTCAGTCGGCAGAAACTGCCGCATCCCTGCATACTATCTCTGCCTGCTCCAGGATATTTCGGGTTGCTATTTTTTGTTTGTCCGGAGGATAACCATATCTTTTGAGCAGTCGCTTTATGCTTACCCGCATTTTAGCCTGCACGTTTTTGCGCAGGGTCCAGTCAATTGTGGCATTTTGGCGGATCAGGCGCACGAGTTCTTCAGCCATAAGCCTTAAGGTATCATCGCCAAGCACATCAACAGCACTCTCATTTGCTGCAAGGGCATCATAAAAAGCAAGTTCTTCATCTGTGAGACCGAGATCTTCCCCGCGCAGATCTGCCTCCCGCATTTTACGGGCCAGTTCAATGAGCTCCTCAATGATACGCACATTATCTATACTGCGATTCTTATATTTGTTAACCGATTTTTCAAGCATCTCTGCAAAAGATTTACTCTGGATACGGTTTTTCCTTGTCCGGGTTTTGATTTCATCATTGAGTAATTTTTTCAGGACCTCATAGGCAAGGTTTTTCTGGGGAAGTGAACGCACTTCATCGAGGAAATCTTCAGACAGGAGGGATATATCCGGTTTTTTGAGCCCGGCTGCATCAAAGATATCTATTATTTCATCAGTTACAATCGACCGGGAAACAAGATTCTTGATTGCCGAATTTACTTCCCGATTTGATTTTGCAGAACTTCGGTCAATCTTGACCAGAATAGATCGTACGGCCTGAAAATAACCTACCTCTTCATTGATTTTATCCACTTCTTCATGAGGTTTGGAGAGAGCTAAAGCTTTGGAAAGTTCGGCCACATGTTTAATGTAGCGTTTCTTTTCATCATCCATTGCCTTATCAGTATTGCCTTTGGATAGAATGAAATCCGCACCCTGCCGTACAATTAAAAGTTTCTCCCGGGGCGAGGCGGAGAATATACGTTGATAATCAAAACCATGAAACATATCCTTTACAATTTCATATTTTTCACGCATTAATGCAATAGCTTCTTCCTTAAAACTGGCAGGATCACCCCGACCGCCGTTTTCCGTATAGTTATTCATGGCTTTTTTGAGATCATAGAGTATACCTACATAATCGACAATCAGGCCGCCGGGCTTATCACCGAAAACCCGGTTGACACGGGCTATTGCCTGCATGAGGTTGTGACCGGTAAGCCATTTTATAAAATACATGGTATGAAGGGCAGGAGCATCAAAACCTGTGAGCCACATGTCGCATACAATGACAATCTTAAGAGGATCTTCAGGGTCCTGCATCCTGTCTCTGACCTTAAGCCTCTGGGTCTTGCTGCGAATATGGGGCTGAAGCCGGGACTCGTCTGTGGCACTGCCTGTGATTATCACCTTGATATTACCTTTAAGATCGTTATCGTCGTGCCAGTCAGGGCGAAGCTTTGTGATTTCGGCGTAGAGGTCTGCACACATGCGCCTGCTCATACAGACAATCATACCTTTGCCCTCAAGTACTTCAAGACGATTTTCAAAATGATCTATTATGTCGCCGGCAAGTTTGCTGAGATTGTCTTTACTTCCGACAACCGCCTCAAGCCGTGACCAGCGACTTTTCAATTCTTCAGTTTCATAATCTTCCCGGCCTTCGGTTATCCCATAAAAGTCCGAATCCAGGGTTTCCTTTACTTCGTTTGAGATCTCCAGTTTGGAAAGGCGGCTTTCATAATAAATCGGGACGGTTACATTGTCCCTTACAGCCTGCTCGATATCATAGATATCAATGTAATCCCCGAAAACTGCAGGAGTGTTGCGGTCTTCCAGTTCTACAGGAGTCCCTGTAAAACCGATGAAGGAGGCTTCAGGGAGAGCATCCCTCATGTGTTTTGCAAAACCGTAATGTATCTGTGCACCATCGTATTTCCGGGTAATCTTTGCATCAAAACCATATTGACTCCTGTGAGCCTCGTCTGCAATTACAACAATATTGCTCCTTTCCGAAAGCACCGGAAAGCGATCTTCATCCTCCCCGGGAAGGAATTTTTGTATGGTGGTGAATATTATGCCGCCTGAGGCCACTGACAATAGTTGCCTTAAATGATTGCGGTTTTCTGCCTGTACCGGCGTCTGGCGTAAAAGCTCATGACATCGTGCAAAATTCTCAAAGAGCTGGCCGTCCAGATCATTGCGGTCTGTTATTACCACGACGGTAGGATTGTTAAGATACTGTACAATTTTGCCCGAATAGAAAACCATTGACAGGCTTTTCCCGGAACCCTGAGTATGCCATACAACCCCACATCGGCGGTCTCCTTCAGCAGAGACGGCAATCTTGGTTTTTTCCACGGCTTTATTGACCGCATGGTACTGATGATAACGGGCCAGTTTTTTGCTGATAGGACCGTGATTTTCCTCAAATACAATGAAGTTGCATGTAAGATCAAGAAGAATTTTCGGCTCACACATGCCTTTCAGGAGGACTTCCATGGGTGGCACCAGGAATTCGGCAATTTTCTCTCCGTCCAGGGTCTTCCAGGAGAGGAACCATTCCCTGCTTGATGTAAGGGTTCCCGCACGGGCATCCTGCCCATCGCTGATTGCAAGTATGGCATTGTAGCGGAACAGGGAAGGGATTTCTTTTTTGTAGGTCTGTAACTGGTTGTAGGCATTATCCAGAAGGTCGTTGTCTTCAAAATTCTCCATGTTGTCGGGTTTCTTTAATTCGATTACAACAAGAGGCAGCCCATTTACAAAGAGAATTACATCCGGACGGCGTTCATGCCTGTCCTCTACCACTGTGAACTGGTTTACAGCCAGAAAATCGTTGTTATCGAAATTTTCAAAATCAAAAAGCCAGACTTTATCATAGGTGGTTTGCCCGCTATCCTTTTTGTATTCCACATCCACACCGTTGACAAGCATGTTATGGAAACTGCGGTTGCTGTGCACCAAGTCCTGACTTTCTTCCCGGATAACCTTTTTCAGCGCTTCCACCCGGGCCTGCACAGGGATATCGGGATTGAGGGTTGCGATGGCATCCTGCAAACGCTTCTCAAGAACCACATCAGAAAAACCTGCCCGCTCCTGATCAGGCATCCCTGGAGCAATATCAGGACCGTACCGGTATCCATAACCCAGATCATTTACAAGAATATCCAGGGCTGCTTCCTCTATTTCGGATTCGGAGATTATGGCCGGCATGAATTACTTCCCATAACTTATTAGGATATTGCAGAATATGTTGTTTTACTATTAGATATATTTTATTAATTTATAGCAAGAGATGCCCGGAGAAGATGATAAAAACTACCAATCCGGTAGAAATTGGTGGTTTTTGGTAATTTCAGGAATTGATGTATTGCTTAAAAATTACAAAATTTATCCATTGCAACATTGGACTGCCTGAGGAGACACTTCAAGCACCAGTTCGATGGCTTCCCGGATATTCTCCAGGGCTTCTGCCTTTGTGTCACCTTCACTTATAGCCGATGGGATTTCCAGACAGCGTGCCGTGTACCCATCCTCTTCTGCGACCTCAAGAACAACTGTATATTCCATAGTTAATCATCCGTGTTTCTGGTATATTAAATTTGATTGTATTGATTTGACTGGAGGTAAGGCATCGAGATTTAGTTCACCCTGTTACACCTGAATATCTGTACATCAATTTGTTGCGTACCTTTATTTGCTCAATATACCCCAGTTCCGAGAGATATTGCATATCACGTCTTGCGGTGTCGTAGGCAACATTGTATTTACCCATTATTTCGGCGATGGAGAACAGCCTGTCGGATTCTTCAAGCAGGGTTTTGAGGATGTCGGCCTGCCGGAGATTTAAGTTTTCAGCGGTTTCAATCAGCTGCATGGCTGTGGCCTGCTCCTCCTTTTTGCGAACGATATACTCCTCGAGGTCTTCCAGGGCTCTTTCGATTGCCGAGAGGTTGTAGTTTATGAAATAGGTCAGGTCATTGTCATCGGTTTCGGTGTAAAGGTAGGCGCGGGCGTATTTCGTTTTGGAGTGAAGCAATATCCGGGAGATGGGCATGTATTCAAAGAGCCAGTAGCCCCGGCTGAGCATGTACCAGTAGAAGATGGAACGCGCACACCTTCCGTTGCCGTCGATGAAGGGATGGATGTAGCCGATGAGGAAGTGCAGCATGATCCCTTTGATTAGGGGATGGATGAATTCGTCTTCATCGCTGCTGGCAAATTCACAGAATTCCTGCATGTGTGCCGGGATTTCCCGGTAGTCCGGCGGGGTGTGGTAGATTTTACTACTGTCCTGCGGATTGGCTACCACTATGTCGTTGTTGTCCCGGAATTTCCCCTCATCCGCCGGGTTTTCCATGGTATCCCGGGTAATCTCCCTGTGAATTTCAAGCAGGGTGTCCACGTCAATGGTCCTGCTTTTCATGTCGGCGATCCTGCGGATAGTGCGATAGCCGTTGACGATCATCTTCTCGGAGTAATCCCGAGGCCGGCGCTTTTGCCGCAGCATCTGCTTGGCGGCTTCCCGGGTGGTGGCTGCCCCCTCCAGCTGGCTGGAGGCGATGGCCTCTTCCATGAGGGAGTTGACAATGTAGCGCCTGCGATCCGCAGCACTGTCCCCGCCCGGCCTGCCTTCCAGATTACCGGCTCCCGGGGTGTCCAGCAGGTGCAGCCTGCGCAGGGTTTCATTGGATTGCACGTACTGGAAGGCCCATTCCCCGAATTCGATATGTCGTGCCTGCATCGACCTGCTGCTTTTGATTACAGCCCACAGTTTTTCCGCCTCCACGGGCAGTTTCCTGCGGCGCAGCTCCTCCCAGTGCAGGTAATCCCGGTTATATTTTGTAACAAGTTCCTGTATCCCGGGATCAACAAACAGCGAATACGCATCAGGATACTTCTCAATCACCGCCCACATATCCGGGGCCTTCTGCGGAACCTTCATAACTACCAATCCGTTAGTTTCTGGTAGTTTCTGGTATTTATTGGAATAAATAGATTACTACCAATGTGGTAGGAATTGGTAGTTTTTGAAGTGAAAAGTAAAAGAAAATCAATTCTCTTCTGTCTCACGCCATTCCTTATTGCGTGTGGCCTCTTTGTCGTAACTATCAGCTAGTTCTCTCAAAGTAACTGCCAACCTCTGGTAGCCCGCATTCTCTACAGCTTCGGCCTGTTTACGATATTTTTCTGCGAGCTCTCGCTCTGGTTTTCCTGTTGGGTCAACAACATGCGCGCCTCGTGAATTATATAGTTCGACACTAAATCCATTTCTCATAGATTCTGCATCAGATTCATTCAATGCTTCTGCTATTGTATGGTTAATCCAGAGCCCATTTGCGTCAGGGGGAGAATGGATCAGCACCCCTCCAACGTAGATCAGGGCAATATCCAAATGCCCTGATTCCATGCACATCTCCTTCACCCTCTGGAGCCAGTTTGAGAACTTTTCACCATCGAAACTACTATCTCTCTGCATTCCAGGTAGTGTGCGCCAGTCATGAAGAAGGTACAACGCGTTAGTTGCAAGTGCTTTCTTCTCCTCAGATAACTCACTTGTAGTACCTTCACTATTGTCTGGTCGATAAATCAATTGAATAATTTCACAGAAAAATTCAGGATCACTGGCAAGACGTCGTTCCAGCAGTATTGGTGAAGCATCACGATGATATTGTAATACCTGCAAATAGGCCCATTCAACTTGGAAAAGGCCGTCCTTCAAAACCTCGGGATTCTGCTGAAGATACTTGATAAGTTCTACTATTTGATATTGATCCATCATATTTGGTGTTTCTGAGGAAGATACAGCCGCAAGCAATGCACTTACACATTGGGATACATCGATTGGATGTTTTTCGTGGTGCATTCTATAAAGGCATCTGATAGCGGCATAGGGTCTTCCATGTTCAATCAGTTTGTCAATGGCAATACCAAGCTCATTATCTTTCTGTTGATAGGGATTTGCACTGGTTATTAACCAAAAATCACCCTCTACATCTCCCAACCACTCAGCTGCACGATCCCATGTTTCTCTAGTAAACGGAAGGTAGCTGAGAAACTGCCCAAGCTGTACGGTAGTCCAGTCTGACTTGTCTAAATCATCAGCCCACGTCCAACCATTGACATAGTGACGGCACCCAACATACCCGGCAATGAAAGACAAATGCTGCTGATCTTCCGAATCAAAACATTCCGGTAACAAAACCGAATCAATCTCTGTACCTGAGATAATTCCAAGAGAACATCCAACCTGATCAGGTGATTCGACAGCGCCGGCAAATTGAATGACCGAATCGGTGCCTCCTCCATTAAAGATATCCTCTACAGCTTCTTGACGATATTCATCAAGTTTCTTTTGTTGTTCCTCCCAATTACCATTCTCTTCGTAGAGATCAAAGGCACGGCGGGAAAATAAGTGTTGATAGAGGTTCAAAGGGTTTGATGGAGCCAGTTTGTCAGAAACTTCCTCGATGGAAGATAGTGACTCGGCGTCCAGAGCCCATTTTGCATCAGCAAATTTCCGGTGGATGGAGGTAAATTCAGTAAGCTTATCCCAAATCGGTAGTCTCTCATCTTCAGGCAGCCCTGAAATATCATCCGACGACAAGACTTCAATCAATTTATCAAATGATGGCTTGGGCAAGTTACCGAAATGATCAACAAGTTCACTGAGTTTGACTGTCTCATGATTTGCCATTGAAACAGCAAGTTCAGCATAAAACAATACCTGCTCATAATATTCCTGACGAGTAACACTCTTTTCACAATCTTCAGGTATGGTATTTCGCCACGACGGTTTGTAGGAACCCGATGACACTTGATGCTGATTGGGTAATAGGCTGAGGATCAGTTTCCAAGCGATTTCCGGCCATTCCTTGAAAAGTGTTCGAACAGCAGCTTTGCGTTTTTCAATTGAGGCTAATGTTTGAGGGAGCCAGGGTAATAAGATTGTTGACAGGGAATTAATCGGTCGGTTTGCCCATGTGCCACCCGGGTCATGGCTGGCAAGTTCACCAAGTATAACACAAACCCGTACCAAGTATTCCTCATCCCATGCGAGGCCTTCCAGTGCCCAAAGCAGGCCGGTTAGATAATTACTCCCACCGATACCGCTTCCTTCCTGATAAAAAAGCTCGTCAAACGGACATGGCGATAAATGTAATGCTTTTTCCACGGTCTTCAGAAACTCGTTTGGAGCAGCCTCCGCTAAAACCGGAAGTAAGTCGTTTAAGCTACCCCACAAAACCCAGTCTGCATCTTCTAAGATTTCACGAATGGTTAGAACAGCGGTTGTCTCTGCTTTTCCCTGAGAACAGTTGATTAATGCATCAGAGCGGTTACCGAGTATGGCTAATCCATTAGCCATACCTTTTCTCAGGGCTGTCGAATGGGTCAGCTTTTTTCTATGAATACTTGCCATGTAGCGCTCTTCAAGGGGTAGTTCAAAATATGGGTGGCGTTCAGTCAGTACGAAGACGGCGGATTCTTTGAAGTCATCCAGATTCTGATCGAATATACGTGAACCCAGTGCATCCCACAAATTTGCACGTTTTGTCATTTTCCAAATTCCATTTCGAAGAGATAGAGGACTGTCAGGCAACTGAAGTATATCCCTGGCTTTTGGAATCCAATTTGAATCATCTTCAGTGGTTACTTTGTTTATGACTGAAACATCTGATTCGTTTTTCTCATTCCATGCACCGACCAAATTTGCCAATGCAAGATATGCAGCGTGCTGATTCTGGTTCCAGTCTGTTTCGGACTCGCTTTTCGTTAATTCTGTTGGAATATGAATAAAGGTGGGTTGTTTGAAAGCTTCTATTAACTCTTCAGGTAAGTTTTCAGGAGAAATTGTCCCTGCATCCTGATTCCATGTTTGAACAACATCAACAACCCGTGACCAGATCCAGTGCGGATATTGCTGGTTGAACTGTGAAATATGAGAGTGCAGAAGTGAAAGAACGACGCCAACTTCTTTCCCCAAATCATATCCTAGCAGATGAAAATGATTGAGAAATGCATAAAGTTCGTCACTTGAAACGTCAGAACCATTGTTAGCAGCTTTTAGGTGGTACTGGAATACTTCCAATTTTTCCTCACTTTTGGAAGGGCTGAATTTGGCTTGTTTAACATTTCTGTAGAATTCATCTGCGTTCTTGGTATGTCTCGCCTGATCCAACAACCATTGAGCATTGTGAAAATCCGTTCTATTCAACGGACCAGTAATAAGTGCGATATTGTCTTTACCTCTGGTAAAAATATCTGGATTATTAAAATCATCCCATGCTGCTTGGATAACTTCTGATAATTGAGAGTTACTCTTACCTTTAGTGATTGCAATTGAATGTTTTACCTGGCATAGCAATTTTCGTCTATTTTCTGTACCTTTCTCCTCAACAAAAACAACAAGATCATCGGTATCAAATCCGTCAACTTTTCCCTGTAGCTTTATCTCTACAATGGGCCAGCAAGGCAAACATGGAGCATATCCGCCGGAAAGCATCAGTACAACAAACGAAGACTGAACATGGGCCTCAAAATGAGCACCTCCTCCACCTGTTGAAAATGAATTGCTGAGATTCTTACTGTTCATATCAATCCCTTTTCTAGCTTTAATTTTTCAGATATTCTTATTTTTCCTGACATTAGTTTGGGGAGAAGAGTATCACGGATATGAGAAAGATTTGCTTCTTCTTTCTTGTTTTTATGTATAATAATAAGTATTGATAAGATAATTGAATTAAATTGATCCAATACTGTTTTTTGAGGAATAACCCACTTTTGAAAATGTATCACGTTCCTATTGACACCCGGAACGCCGGAATCAGAGCTCAATTTAGCAAAATTCATTCTCTGGAGATTCATAAAAACCCAGTATAAAGGAATTTGTGATTTCAGTTTCACAAAAAAAACAGTATCAATAGGATAAAAATCTTTTTCAACCCAAAAAACCGAACCAATAGTTCCCTTTCTACCTACTATAATTCCAGGTCCATTTAATAAAGGCTTGTTGTGATAACCACTTATTCCACCTGAACCGTAAACTGGATAAGGGCCCGAAATTCGTTTCTTTTTTGGCAATGATTTTCCATAAGCTAATTCAAGAATATCCCCAATAGCCTTTACTTCCCATCCTCGCGGAATCTCCCCCAGCCCCGACTCCACCATCTCACCGCCGCTGGATTTGTAGGGCTGCCCGTTCTCATCCGGAAATTCGAAATCGATGAACCACTGCTTGAAGATGGCCTGTGCGATCTGCTCGAGGGTGACATTCATCCGGCGGTTGAGTTCGATTTTGTCGTCGAGGGATTTCAGTATTTCTACTATCCTATGTTGTTCTTCAATTGGAGGAAGTTTCACTGGCAAAGAATAGAAATCTTCTCTTGATGTAGAGGGGATCGCAGATCCGCTATCTAATGAGTTTATATCTAAATTTAATAATTGATAATATGCAAAGCTAATATCTACACAGGTTGGATCGTTCAATTTTAAGTAAAAAGCAGTATCAATTACAAAAAAAGGGTCTTTTGAAAAATGAACCTCTCTATATGCTCCTTTTCTCCCTATAATTACGCCTTCATCATCTACTAAGGGTTTATCACAAGTTCCTATTTGTCCATTTGTACCAAAAACGGGATATTGTCCGGTTGATTTTTTATAATTTCGCAGGGATTTTCCATATTCCAATGTTGCAATATCTCCCCAACAAAATTCCTTCCATTCAGATGTCATACCCAATCCCCTTCAAATTCTCCTTAATCCGCTCTTCCAGCTCCCGGGACTCCCTGAACTGCTCCGCCAATTGAGTCGTCAGCCGCTCCATCTTCTCCTCGAAGGGCTCATCGTCCTCTTCCTCCTCGGCAAAGCCCACATAACGGCCCGGGGTCAGGATGTGGTCGTGCTTTGCGATCTCCTCGAGATTTGCGGACTTGCAGAAGCCCGGGACATCCTTATACGTAAATCCGACATCCTCACCGCGCCAGGCATGGTAGGTGTCGGCGATTTGCTTAATCTCACCGTCCGTGAGTTCCCGGTGGGTGCGGTCCCGCAAGTAACCCATCTCCCGGGCATCGATGAACAGCACCTCGCCCCGGCGGTCCCTGAACTTGTTATTCTGCTTGTCGCGGGTCACAAACCACAGGCAGGCCGGGATGCCCGTATTGTAGAACAACTGGCCCGGCAGGGCTATCATGCAATCCACCAGGTCCGCCTCCACGATACTTTTGCGAATCTTTCCCTCGCCTGCGGTATTTGAGGACATAGAACCGTTGGCCAGCACAAAACCCGCAATGCCTGTGGGGGAGAGGTGGTGGATGTAGTGCTGCACCCAGGCAAAATTCGCATTCCCCTTCGGCGGCCTGCCAAACTGCCACCTGCTGTCATCGGCCAGCTGGTCGCCCTTCCAGTCTGAATCATTAAACGGCGGATTGGACAGGATAAAATCCGCCTTCAGGTCCCTGTGGCGGTCATCATGGAAGGAATCACCCCACTGGATATTACCATCTATGCCCCTGATGGCCAGGTTCATCTTGCACAACCGCCAGGTCGTCTGGTTGGATTCCTGCCCGTACACCGCTATATCATCAACCCTGCCACCGTGGGCCTCAATGAACTTCTCGCTCTGCACAAACATCCCGCCCGAACCACAGCACGGATCGTACACCCTGCCGTGGTAAGGCTCGATCATCTCGGTCAGCACCCTCACAATACTGCGCGGGGTATAGAACTGGCCGCCACGCTTGCCCTCTGCATCCGCAAACCTGCCCAGGAAATACTCGTAAACCCTGCCCAGCACATCCCTGCTGCGGTTTTCCCGATCTCCCAATCCTATCGTACCGATCAGGTCGATCAACTCCCCGAGTCGCTGCTTATCCAGGGCCTCCCGGGCATAATTCTTCGGCAGCACACCTTTCAGGGTGGAATTATCCCTCTCAATCGCAGCCATCGCGTCATCAACAAGCCTGCCGATAATCGGTCTCTTGGCATTGTTCTGCAGGTACTCCCAGCGGGCTTCCGGCGGCACCCAGAAAATATTCTCGGCCAGGTACTCATCCTGATCCTCGGGATCGGCCCATTCGTCCTCTTTGAGTTCAGTGTACTTCTCCTCAAAAGCATCGGAAATATACTTCAGGAAAATCAAACCCAGCACGACATGCTTATACTCCGCAGCATCCATATTATTCCGGAGTTTATCTGCAGTCTGCCACAACTTTTCCTCAAAATTGATATTCTCACCCGTTGATTCCCTGACCATTGTGATCTCTCATTAATTGTGATAATACATAGAGGAAATAATACAATGCATATAATTTTATTGCATTAGTTATTGCAAAAACAACAAACAGTTAAACTCCTGTTTCATCGATAAATAGACACAGGGAAATCCCCCAAAAAAAATAAGAAAAATCCAGCGGGCAAACATATCGCCCGCCTTGCTAAATAAAAAAGCATAATCCGATAAAATCAGCCAAGCACATGCGTGGACAGTACTTTCTGCAACTCGTATATGTCCACCTTCTTGTTGAAGGTCTTTTCAATTGGCTGGGGATCACTGCCAACCCATATCTTAAGTTCTGCATCCAGATCGAAATGACCTGATGTCTCAATACTGTATTTTGTGATTTTGCTATAGGGAATGGACAGATAACTTCTTTTCTTGCCCGTCATGCCCTGAACATCCACAATAATTAACCGTTTATTTGTGAAAATAAACGTATCCCGGATAACAACAAAACCAATCTCTATTGTTTCCCCGTCACACATAAGTTGTCCATAATCCGATTCCAATTTCTCAGGTTCAACAACACCTGCATTACCAAAAATACCCGAAAATCCCATATGATCACTACTCCATTCTTTATTAATAAACAGTAATAGCAAATATACTAATACAGATATAAACTTATCTAATAAGTTCACAGGACCCTGCCGTCAGATCGAAATCAGCACAATAGCCACCAGGGCAGTTGCTACTCCTATCCATTGTTTCTGAGCAAGTTTTTCCTTCAGTATGAACCAGGCCAAAAGTACTGTGCCTGCAGGATAGAGGGAAGAGGTGATTGATGCAATATCCAGCCTGCCGGTCTGGGAAGCAAGAGCATAGAAGGCATTTCCCCCGGTATCAAAAATTCCTGCCACAAGGATTACAGGCAAAACACTGCGCCCGGGCATCTCTACCGGGCCGGACAGGGCGATGAACACAAGCAAGACCCCCACAGCCGCAATTCTGGCAGCAGTAAGGGGCCACAAAACCGCCGTTTCACTTACAAGATCTATTATAATAAAAAAAAGACCAAAACCCAAACCTGCTGTAAGAGGCAGATACAGGTCTTTTTTCTGCACTTTGATTCCGTCACTGTCTGCGGCTATCAGCCATACAGCAATCAGGGCAACCACAAAACCCAGCAGTTTATGGACTTGCGGCAAACCCTCAAAAATAGTAGCATATATTACCGGCACACCCGCAGCCACAACCGCTGACACAGGGGCAACAAAGCCCATTTTACCAAGGGAGAGGCCTTTGTAAAGGGACAGCAGAGCAATACTGATGAAAATGCCTGCAAGTACTCCCCATATGATACCATCAAACGGCGGAAACGTCTCTCCGAGTAAGTATGCAGAACCTGCAAGGAGAAACACGCCAACTGCCTGGGTAATCAGGACCACAGCATAGACATTTGCCTTCTTTGAAGCAAATCCTCCGCTAAAGTCACCGGCTCCCCAGGAAGCGGCAGAAATAAGCCCAAAAAACACGACTAGGAATTCAGCAGGAATCATTTGTTTGCTCCACAGTTAATAGTGTATCCTAAACAATAACGCCGACAAGTATAAAGGTCTTATTAAGAATGCTACAAAATCAAATAAGAAAAAGAAGGAAAAATTATATGTAACTTCCATACATTTCGGCGGCATCCATCATTGCCATAACCTTTATAGGTGGAGCATCCAACGGGAATTCACAACCCGGAGCCAATATATAGCCACCCGACGTATCAATACCTTCTTCAATATTTTCCTTGCAGAGTTCCAGAACTTCCTCGTATGTACTGTTCAGGAACAATGGCGGATTGATATTATACGCTTTTTAGAACCGATTTTGTGAGGTATATTTGGTTGGAATTGTGTTAATTTCAAATTTGCCAGGTTATGGGGAAGATTTAGGCAAGATTATGAGATGAAGGGGAAGCAGAATGAAGATTTTCAGTGATTTGTTCGGACGCATACGTTAAAAAGAAGAAAATGTATATGCTCAAAAAATCAAACTGAAGATTCTTGTCAGAATATATCAGATTACAGAAAATGAAATATGGTGAAGTACCCGGGTCAACATTATACAGAAATCAGGTCAAAGAGGTCAAGTTCAAGTTATTAATTCATAATATAAATAGGTCCATCTCTACTTCAGTAATTATTCAAAGGGGGATTTCTACAGAGCCTTCAATAGAAATACTCTTATAGGTTTGCAAATATACATTTAATAGAATTATAGGGGGAATAGATATGGAAAAGAAAATGACATCAGCAGAGCGTATGGCATCTGTAATGGCCGGGGAGAAACCCGATCGTGTTCCTGTAAATCCCTTCGCTTTGGGATATACTTCAAAAATTACGGGGGTATCCCTTGGGGATTTTTATGCTGACGGAGACAAATGTTTCGATGCGCAATTTACTTCGATGAGGCTGCATGGCTATGAGGCAACTCCTATGTATGGTTATGCTTCGTGCGGTGCCTGGGAATTTGGGGGAAAAATTGGTTTTCCTTATGGCAAGGGACAGGGAGCACCCTTTGTAGTCGAACATCCCGTAAAAGATATAGAGGATATTGAAAAATTAACTGTACCCGATTTTAAGGATGAACTTCCCGGTGCATATAAGGAAGCAGATAAGGTAGCTGCCAGAAGTGCCGAACTCGGTATGCCGGTTTCAATACAGCTCGGAAGTGTGTTTACCACTGCATCAGTAGTTGCAGACACATCTGAATTTATAATTTGGACAGTGATGGAACCCGAGGCTACACACGAATTACTCGGAAAAGTAACAGAGATGTTCATCAATGCGTTAGATTTTTTTGCGGACAAGTATGGCGCGGAAAATTTGCTTCCCTTTGACGGTGGGCCATCTGAATCCAATACAATGATATCACCAGATATGTTTGGAGAATTTGCCTATCCGTATATGAAACGGATTCATACGCATATGAAAGATATTGGAGTAAAATCTGTGCTTATGCATCCGTGTTCTGATCAAAATAAAAACATTCCTTATTATGTCAAAATGCGGGAAGAACTTGGTTGGTCCGGGAAATATGTCTGGTTATTTGGTCCTGAAACACCGGTAAAGGATCAGGTAAAAGCCTTTGGGGATTATGATGTAATTTGTGGTAATATTCAACCTTCCTTGTTCCTCACAGAGTCTTATGAAGACCTGCTGGAAATTTGCAGGGAAAACATAGCTGAAGGAATGAACTCACCGTCTGGTTATATGCTGGCACCAGGTTGTGAGTTCCCAGTAGATGCTCCTCCCAAAAAATTAATGGCAATGATAGATGCAGCTGATATGTATGGGAAATACAGCTAAACCTCTGTCGAAAATTACTACAGACGACAGTTCTAATTAACGAGTATTTCGGTGAACGTTAATTTTCCAAAATATCTGTAAATTTTGACCCTCTTTTTCTCCATTAACCTGTTTTCCACCACAATTTGAGTCCCTTCAACAATTGCAGGAGTGCCATATTCTGTTTCTGACAGGTTTACAAAACTATTGTTCTGAATCTATAGAATAAAAATCAATTCTAAAACTAAGGGATTTTTACCTCGGGATAATAAGCCGTCGGGGGGATTCGAACCCCCGGCCTGCTGATTACGAATCAGCCGCTATACCACTAAGCCACGACGGCACACCGAGGCGTATCCAGATACGGATATTAGGATTTAACCATTTCGCTATTTTGCCTGCATATCAATCAATCCGCACATCGATACATATATTGTACTGATGCGGGGCATACGAACGGACCGAGCGGGTTTCCAGTACTTCAAATTCCCTGTCTGCTTTTTTTGCAGCCTCCTCGATCAGGCAAAGAGAGGGACCAAAAAGGGCATCCTCATGCGCCATTGCATAATAATGGATTATACCTCCGGGTTTGGTCAGGGCCACGGCCTCATTGACAAAATCACAGGCATTATGGGGCAGGTTCATGATCACATGATCTGCTACCTGACCCAGCCTCTGCGGAAGGTCACGGGCGTCTGCCACAAAGGCTTCAACATTATCCAGGCGGTTGAGTTCGATGTTTTTTTGCAGGTACTCAACTGCGTGCGGATTTTTATCAATTGCATACACATAACCACATTTTTTGGCCGCCGGGATACTGTATGGACCCACCCCTGCAAACATATCCACAACTACATCATCCGATTTCAACTGCAAAACCACCCGTTGTCTTTCTGTGGAAAGCCTGGGAGTGAAATAAACCTTCGCGACATCCACCAGATACCTGTATCCATGATCCCGGTGAACCGTCTCGGTCCTGTCTTCTCCTGCAACCAGTCTGAAACTGCGTACCCGAAATTCTCCTGTGATCCCTGCTTTTTCCTGTAAAACCACACGCAGACTCTTTCGAAATTCCAGAAGGGCCTGGGCAACCTTTTCAGGTTCCTCTTCATCGCCGTCAAGAATTGCAATATCCCCCACTATTTCAAAAGAGGGAGAAAAACCAAGTAAATTTTCGGGAGTGATCTGTTTCTTATTGGGTTGCAGGTCATGTTTGACCAGTTCTGCCACGTGGGGAAGATTTGAACAGACATCTTCCGGACACTCGTCCATAACAGGCACATACAGACAGTCATCATCCGCAGACAGCCTGTATGAATTATCCAGTAAATCCATCTCCGCCAGTGCCTGCCTGACAGGCTCACCAAACCGTTTTTTCACTTTTACACACAAACGTTCCATCAAATCACCCCAGGGCAAACCAGGTACCAAATCCCATCAAGAAAAGGCCGCAACATGCAAGGACACTCCTATATACAGTTCCCGAAAAGAAACTTCTCGTCTTGCTAAGAGATGTGGAAACAAAGGTAAACCATCCAAGGTCAGCCATCCAGTGTCCGACTACAAACATCACAGCAGCAAATATACCTATCTCCAACCCCTTGAGCACAAGTGCACTTCCTGCAGCCAGCCACCATACCCAGAAATAAGGATTGGAAGCTGAAGTTAGTAGACCTGCAGAAACAGGGTTTGCCAGAACTCCACCAGATAACCCTGAATCAATAGATGTATTCCGGGACTGTATTATCGTAAGTAAACCAAATACAACAAGAACCATACCCCCTACAAAGGATATAACGGACATTTCCGCATCCCCTATAAGCGATGTAAGGCCCAGCACAATAAGAATACAAATTAAAAGTTCAATCAAAGCATGGCCAAGGACAACTTCAGGCCCTGCCCTCCATCCTTTTTTCAAAGACCCTTCAATGGTGGCAAAAAGCATCGGGCCTGGCACAAGCGCTCCTGTAAGACCTACTGCGAATCCCACAAGCAGCATGTCCAGTATTGCAAGCATGGATAGGGAAGAAAAGAAGTTGAAGGATATTAAAAGGTATCCTTCAAAATCAGAGGATAATCTCGATATCGAGTTCCTCTGCAAGTTCCTTGTAGCGGTTACGGATAGTAACCTCTGTCACACCTGCCACGTCTGCAACCTCACGCTGTGTGCGGCGTTCCCCACACAGGATAGAGGCAATATAAATAGCCGCAGCAGCAACACCTGTAGGCCCACGTCCGCTTGTTAATTCTTTCTCCGATGCCTGCCTCAGGATTTCTACACCGCGGGATTGTACCTCGCCTTTCAGGCTTAGGCCCGAACAGAACCTGGGCACATAATCTATCGGGGAAGTAGGCATTAGTTTGAGGGACAATTCCCTTGAAATGAAACGGTATGTCCTACCAATTTCTTTCCTGCTGACCCTGGATACTTCTCCTATCTCATCCAGTGTCCTTGGAACACTGCACTGCCTGCATGCCGCATACAGAGCAGCTGCGGCAACACCTTCAATACTGCGACCACGAATCAGGTTCTTGTCAACCGCTTTTCTGTAAACAACAGCTGCTGTTTCACGAACCGTCCTGGGGAGACCAAGGGCTGAGGCCATCCTGTCAAGTTCTGAAAGAGCAAATGCCAGGTTTCGTTCAGTTGCATTGCTTACACGGATACGCCTCTGCCATTTTCTCAAACGATACAGTTGGGCACGATTCTTGGATGATATGGACTTTCCATAAGAATCACGGTTCCTCCAATCGATCATTGTGGAGAGACCCTTATCATGTATCGTGTAGGTCATCGGCGCACCCACACGGGAGCGCTTCATCCTCTGGTCATGGTCAAAAGCCCGCCACTCAGGTCCCTCATCTACAAAATCAGCATCGACTACTAAACCACAATCCGCACATACAAGCTCTGCACGTTCGTAATCCTGTTCAAGATTGCGGCTACCACACTCAGGGCACTCCAGTGCCTTATTCTCTACATCAGTATTCTTTTCCTTCTCCCGACGTGCTTTTATCATAGCACGCATTTTTTCTCGTTCGGAAGTGTCTGAATACCTTACCCTTTCAACTTCTACCATGTATTGGACCTCTGATTAAAATCACGGAATAAAAATGTAAACATTTATTATTTGACATACACTTTTTCCCGAATCCAGCTTTTTATCTTCGAATCCGGCACGTCACTAAAAATTTTGACTACAACATAAGGATGGGCGGTCGGACCTATTATATCGGAAACTTTGCCAATTTTTGCGACCTTCTTGTCCAGAACTGCCGACCCTTTCCTGGGCAAATCCTTTATATTACAGAAAGACATGCTTTCGGAGCCTTTTACTATAAGCTTCCTGCCACCTATCAGGTGGGACACTACTCCAAGCCTTTTCATATGCATTTTTCCATAATATAAGATAATTTGGATGTATAAATTAGATTAAATTGATTATATATAAATGTATCGCAATACCTTTAATAGGAATCTATGCCATTCCCGGGCACAAAATAAGGATTTAAACAAAATTAATACACCTGGAATTATTTCATTTTTGCTTCAAAATATGATGCATCGTTAAACCTTAATATAAAATGAACTATTGTGTCATCTACTAACAAACAGGACCCTACATATAATCAAGAATCTATATTTCCATGGGAGGAAAGTTAGTGGCAGATGAAAAATTTGTTTATTTTTTTGGAAATAATAAAACCGAAGGAAAAAACAGCATGAAAGATTTGCTGGGTGGTAAAGGCGCAAACCTTGCCGAAATGGCAAACCTGGGTATTCCGGTACCTCCAGGCTTTACAATTACCACCGAAGTGTGTGTGTTCTATACGAAATACAATCAATATCCATCCGGAATGCTTGATGAGGTGGATCGGGCTTTACAAAATCTCGAAAAAGCAAATAACAAACAATTTGGTGATCCGGACAATCCCCTTCTCCTTTCTGTTCGCTCCGGAGCACGGGTTTCAATGCCTGGAATGATGGATACTGTTCTCAATCTCGGCCTAAACGACAGAACTGTCACAGGACTTGCAAAAAAGACATCTAACGAGCGTTTTGCTTATGACAGTTACAGAAGATTCCTGACAATGTTCGCAGATGTTGTACTTGGAATACCTACTGAAAATTTTGAAAAGGTAATAGAATCCCGGAAAAAAGAGCTGGATGTAGAACTGGATACCGAACTGGACACGGATTCTCTCAAATACCTGGTCGAAAAATTCAAAGCAATAATAAAGGACAATACAGGGAAAGAGTTTCCACAGGATCCCAGAAAACAACTCCAGATGGCTATCGATGCTGTATTCAATTCCTGGAACAACCAGAGAGCAATAAAATACCGCCGCCTGAATAATATACCTGACAATTGGGGTACTGCTGTAAACGTACAGAGCATGGTTTATGGAAACATGGGTGAAAAATCCGGAACAGGTGTGGCATTCACACGTGACCCTGCTACCGGTGAAAAATGCTTCTTTGGCGAATTCCTCACAAATGCCCAGGGAGAAGACGTAGTTGCAGGAATACGCACCCCACAACCCATCGAAGCACTCCAGGACAGCATGCCTGAGGTCTATGATAAACTGGTGGAGATCTACAGGAAACTGGAGAATCATTTCCGGGACATGCAGGACATTGAGTTTACCATCCAGGAAGGTAACCTTTACATGCTCCAGACAAGAACCGGTAAACGGACTGCAAAAGCAGCTATCAAAATAGCCGTGGATATGGAAAAAGAAGGCCTCATTGATAAAGAAATCGCAGTATCACGTATAGAAGCTTCACAGATTGATAAAGTCCTCCATCCAATGATAGATCCTGATGCAAACCTCGATGTAATTGCTACAGGATTACCGGCATCCCCAGGTGCAGCAGTCGGAAAGGTTGTATTCACAGCAGAGGAAGCCGAAGAAAAATCCAAGGAAGGAAAACAGACTATTCTTGTACGTACCGAAACCTCACCGGAGGATATCGGAGGAATGGCAGCTTCTGAAGGTGTACTTACTGTTCGTGGAGGAATGACATCCCACGCAGCAGTTGTTGCCAGAGGAATGGGTAAACCATGTGTTGCTGGTTGTGGCGAAATTACAATCGATATGGACAAAAAAGAATTCACCAACGGGAAGGTTACTGTAAAAAAAGGAGACTATGTAACCATCGACGGCAGTACAGGAGAAGTCATACTGGGAGAAGTCAAACTCATTTCCCCTGAACTGAGTGGTGAACTTGATACCATTCTGAGATGGGCTGACAAGATCAGATCCATAAATATCAGATCCAATGCCGATACTCCTCATGATGCAACAGTCGCAAGGGAATTCGGAGCTGAAGGGATTGGCCTTTGCCGTACAGAGCATATGTTTTTTGGCGAGGAAAGAATCCCTGTTGTTCGTGAAATGATAATGGCAGAAAGCAGTCAGGAAAGGAAAAAGGCACTTGAAAAATTGCTTCCCATGCAAAAGGAAGACTTTACCGGCATATTCCGTGCAATGGAAGGCTATCCTGTTACAATCAGATTGCTTGACCCTCCACTTCACGAGTTTCTGCCCAACCATGAGGAACTCACGGAAAAACTACGCGAACTGAAAAATAAAGGCGCCAAACAATCAGAGATAGCTGAAGTAAACAGACTGATAGGTGGAGTAGAATCACTCAAAGAAGTCAATCCGATGCTTGGCCACCGTGGATGCCGTCTTGGCATTACTTATCCGGAAGTGTACGAGATGCAGGTCAAAGCTATTATTGAAGCAGCATGTGACCTGAAAAAGGAAGGACTTGAAATTGTACCTGAAATAATGATCCCACTGGTCAGCCATGTCAATGAACTCAAGGTAATCAAGGAAACAGTGAAATCGGCTGCACAGGAAGTAATGGATTGTAACGGTTCAACCATTGATTATCTGGTTGGAACCATGATAGAATTACCAAGAGCAGCCCTTACTGCAGACCGTATCGCTGAAGAGGCCGAATTCTTCTCCTTTGGTACTAATGATCTTACCCAGACAACCTTCGGTTTCAGCAGAGATGATGCAGGTAAGTTCCTCCCATCCTATATAGAGAACAATATACTGGAGCAGGACCCATTCGCAGTACTTGATCAGGAAGGGGTCGGAGAGCTTGTCAAGATCGGTATTGAGAAAGGAAGAAACACAAATAGTAAACTCAAAATAGGTATTTGTGGGGAACACGGCGGAGAACCGGCTTCTGTAAAATATGGCCATAACGTAGGACTCAATTATGTAAGTTGCTCACCATTCCGCGTTCCCATTGCAAGACTGGCAGCAGCCCAGGCCGTGATCGAAAACAAAAATAAGTAAAACAAAAAAGAAGAGATCAGAGGGGCAATGCTCCAAAGTTCTCTTCATATCTTTTTTTCATAGCACCCCATGTTGGCAGATTGGTCTGGCATCCAACACATTCCACTTCAAATGAAGCAACTGTTGAACCTATTTTGCCACATACCTCAAAGGGTAGGCCTTTCCTGAAAGCCAAAAGGAATCCCGCTCTGTAACCATCTCCCGCCCCGGTGGGATCCACAGCTTTTACGGCCACGACAGGAATATCGATCTTTTTATTTTTATGATAAATTTTACTTCCACTGGAATCACAGGTAACTACAATAGTTGAAATGGATTGCTTCAGATCATCAAAAGACCTTCCCGTCATCTCTTTTACACGCTTGAGCTCATGGATATTGGCAAAGAGAATATCCGTATTATCCAGTATCGTAATCAGATGCTCTTTTGAGTAAGTAACCAGATCCTGGCCAGGATCAAATGAAACAAACTCTGATTTCTGGGCCACCCGGGCACTGAAACTTGCCTCAGAAGGTGCCAGATGGACAAAATCCAGCGCTGGAGTTTCCATATCCGACAACTTTGAAGATGAACCCCAGTAAAAGTAGGATGATTGGTTATGATTTGGGTCAGTATAGACAAAAGCTTTGGTACTTTCCTCACCTTCTATATGATAAAGGAGAGAAAGATCAACACCCAGATTATCCAGATGTTGCTCATAGCCGCTTGTGGAAAAATCATCCCCTACAGCAGCAACCAGACGGGAATTACCGCCCAACTGCGCCATTGCTGCGGCAATATTGGAACCACCCCCTCCGAAAAGCACTTCGTAGCTTGTTATCGGATAGGATTCATTGGGTGAAGCGATATGTTCTACTTCAAATAGATAATCCAATGCCGCATGTCCTACAACATCCATGGGTCCCGACATTAGACCTCCCACTTCATCTGACAAATTCTTCGACATCTATTACAGTAAGAGGTACATCCCTCAAGGTCCTTCCGATGACCGATTTGGCAATACGGGAAGCATGTTCGTCACTTTCAGCATCAAAAACTTTCATTTCCAGGATAAGGCCGACTATACCGGTATTTGCTGCTATGAAAACACTACTAAAAGGTTCATTACAGGCAGGACAGAAAGTAGAACCCACATCAACTTCAACAAAATCAAGTTTGGGATTGAGCCTCTTTCCGGCTTCAGCAATTGCTACACCAATGGCATCATCTGCGCTTTTCACATCCCTTACCAACCAGGCGGCTTCAAGGGTTACATGATAACTCGGCATACTTTTCGTCTCCAGGTTTAAAACTTCTACATTCTCTCAAATTAAAACATCGCCATCAAAACTAATAAGCACAAATAGTATATTAAGCAATAAACTCAGTCATATTCGTTTCACTTATATTAATTCTCTGCTTAAACCGAATTTGAATAAGGTATGGCAGATCATATTGTAAATAACACATCATCATCCACATCAAAAATCCCGAGCTTTGCACCGGCATCCAGCCAGGCATGTCCATAACTGAAACATACAAGGGCATTTACCGGATCCCCAATCTTAATAAAATGAAGACCGTCATTATAATAGGATTGAGCCATATCCACGTAATCATCTGCTACTTTCATCAAATGGGAATTGGCCCTGGGAGCAGGTTGTGCAAGTTCCAGAGATTTTTTAAGCAATTTTTCATATCGTCCAACTTTCTCATTCAAATCCGCTGCCATTTATAACACCTTATTTACTTTCAGAGCCAAACAGCTTATTGAAAAGACCTCCGCTATCTTTCTTGGGATTGCGGCTTGGTTTCCTTTTAGGTGGCGGGGATTGGGATTTCTTTTCGTTTACAGGTTCTGTTTTGGACTCTTTTTTGGTACCGGGAGATATTTTACGGGAGGATTTATTGAGAATTTTCACAGATTCCCCACCATGCCTGGATTTCCTGGCACGTATATCCACAAGAATCGGGCGTTCAATATCATTGCTCACCAGCATCGCAATCCCGGGTGGCAGGCGTAACAATTCTTCTTCTACATAGGAATTCACACCCTCCAGACCTTTACTGATGGATTTAAGGTCATTTGGATTGGTAATTTTCAATATAATCTGGCTTCCACACTGTGAAAGTACATTTTTATCAACCCTTGCAGGCCTCTGGGAGATAACCAGCATCCCCAAACCAAACTTTCGCCCTTCTGAGGCTATTGTGCGGAGAATTTCGGAACTGGAACTCTTGCTATACCCTCTTTCAGGAGCAAAATTATGGGCTTCTTCCACAACCAGCATTCCCGGAGGAATCGTGCCAAGTTTGCGAGCTTCAAAAAGAGTATCACAGAGCTGGGCCACAATCATTGTCTGTATATGAGGAGGGACCCCTTTCAGGTCAATGATCGAAGCCTTTCCATCCTGCATTAATTCTTCAACCGGAGTAGGTTGAGGGGAAAGTATATCCAGCTGGTTAATGTCTTCAAGTAAATTAATTACATTCCAGCGGGCCTTGCTTTCATTATTACTGACCTCCCTGATTATATCATCAAGGAAATAGGTTTCCACATCAGCACGTAACCTGTGTACAGCTTCATAGAGAATACCGGAATGGGTACTGTTAAAATTATCAGGAAATAAAGTCATCAGTTCACTGGGAGTAAGATTAACCCCGTTTAACCTGAAAAGATGATCAGCATTTGGATTAATTGATTTATCGGCAGGAGTATAAACCTGTATCCTGGAGCCGTATCCTTTGGATTTTATACCGTATTTTTTTAGGTCACCTTCATTTCCACTGGCTGATTCTTTAAGGGAAGAATACTCACTATGAGGATCAATTATCAACATGGGCACATTATGATCAAGTAATTCTTCAAGAATTACTCCGGCAGTGTAAGACTTACCACTACCGGTTTTTGCAAGGATGCTACAATGTTTCTGTACAAGACTGTTCACATTAAGATGTACAGGAATACCGGTACCTTCAAGCAATCCGATATACATGTCATCTCCCACAAGACCCAGTGTATCTCTAATAAGTGTATCATCTGCCAGATAGACCTGATCCCCGGGACTGAAAGGACTCATAGGTGCCCTTAAAAGACCACGATCATCCCTGCTTCCTATTATTGTGGCAGAGGCCACTATACGGTCATCATTTCGATCTTTCCTCTGCCCTTTTTTGGCTTCTTCCAGAGAATATTTTTCACTGGAGCGCACAATTGACATTACCTGTGCAAGTATCCAGCCATCGGTCTCATGCCATATTTTGACATAATGCCCTCTCAGAACTGCCGTACTGTCCGATATCAGGAACTTGAAATTAAGAGTTCCTGTTTCACCAAATATGACTCCTACTGAACCACGTACCATATTATACTCTCACCAATAAACAATTTTCACTCAAAATACTTCAAATTAATTTATGTCTCCTTCTTCAAGGATAGATTCAGGTGCATCCGCTAGTTTAATAAGGGATTCTGCCTCGACAAAATGCAGATCTGCCGGAATAACTACAATATGCAGGGGAGAACCAAAATCACAACTTTCGAGATTTTCAGCAAAATCTGCCCTTACAATAGGTTTCTCAGAACCTGCATTTGCAATACCTACAGCTATTGAACCTTTTATGAGATTTTCACCTCTTTTTTCATCTACCTGAAGCAAGAGCTCAATTCCCTGATTAACCGTCATATAACCCTTATCCATATCAATATCAAGAAATACAGCCGTATGCAGACCCATCTGCCTGTTGTGTAGAATAGTATCATAGGGAGTTTCAGAAATAATTGTATTTCCCCGGGTGCTCGTGTATGGATAAGGAATGGTTGCTGCTTTGCCAAACCTGTAATTCTGGAGGCCAGTCAGACCACAGATAGCAGAGACTATGGAAGCGCCGTGGATCAAACAGGTTTCAATGCCCATCTCCATTGCTCTGAGCCGGATATCTACATGAGTAGTGGATACCATCGTGTCCCCGCCTGTCAGAAAAGCTATATTGATCTCTTTTGCTTCTTCAAGCCACCAGGGATCTTGCTCTACTTCCTGCCTGTCAAGAACGTGTATTTCCCTGCCATACAGGTTTTCCATCTTTTCTTTATCCGCACCCATCAATCGGGAAGTATAAAATTCCACATACACCTTACCGGCATTTTTTATAACTTCAAGCCCCTTTACAGAAACATCCTTTTCATCAAATAACCCAAGTCCGACAAAATAAAGCATAGGCTTTATAAGACCCCGCTCTATATATTAAAGGTTTTGAAAAGGCTAGCAATACCAGAGAGTTACTGCGAAACGTATTTATAGAACCATAGACAGTTAGATTTCTTTATATACAGATTATTCATCAGGAGGTTCAACATCAATGCCAGGACATTACGGCGGACAACCCGCCTACATCGTGAATCCCCGCACCGAACACAAGCAGGGAAAGGATGCTTTATCCGTAAACATCGCCGCGGCAAAGGCAGTAGCAAACATTGTTAAGACTACCCTTGGACCCAAGGGCATGGACAAAATGATGGTAAACTCCATTGGAGACATAGTCCTCACCAACGACGGGGCCATGATCCTCAAGGGAATGGATATCGAGCATCCAACTGCCAAAATGATCGTAGAGGTTGCCCGTACCCAGGAAGAGATTGCAGGTGACGGTACAACCAGTGCAGTTGTGACTGCAGGTACATTACTTGACAAAGCATCCGATCTTATAGAAGAAGGTGTACACGCACGTGTTCTTGTAAGAGGATTCGAAAATGCATCTGAAAAAGCTCTGGAAATTCTCAATGAATTTGCCATAGATGTATCCGAAGGAAACAGGGAAGCTCTTGAAAAAATCGCCAGCACTTCTATGTCAGGAAAAGCTTCCGAAACAAACAAGGAGATACTTGCAGCACTTTGTGTGGATGCAATCCTGCAGATTAGCAAAAAGGGAAGTGTCAATGTAGACAACGACATAATCCTCAGACAGGAACCCGGAAAAAGTGTCAGTGAAACAGAGATCCTCGATGGCATAATGCTCAACAAGTACAGGGTACACCCTGGTATGCCAAAAACTGTAAAGGATGCAAAGATCGCTATTATAGACACACCTCTTGAAACCCAGAAAACATCAAACACATCCAAATTACAAATTAGCAATGCTGATGAAATGCAACAATTCCTTGCCCGTGAAGAGGATGATTTCAAACAGATGGCTGACCATGTCATCAAAACCGGGGCAAACGTCGTAATATGCTCCAAGAATATCGGCGACAAGGTAGCACATTACTTGCAAAAGAGCGGTGTTATGGGTATCCGCAGAGTCAGTGATGATGATATCAGGAACCTGTCCTATGCAACAGGTGCAAAAATCGTGAAAAAGGTCTTTGATCTCAGTGAAGAGGACCTGGGACATGCAGGCGAAGTCGGAGAAGAAGGAGAGTCCACCGTTGCCAAGATATTCATAAAGAAATGTGAAAATACAAAGGTAATTACCATTCTGCTTCGTGGAAGTACCGAGCATGTCACGGACAATCTGGAAAGAGCCTTTGATGACGCACTCCATGTTATCAACTCAGTCTTTGAGGATGGCAAGATTGTGGCAGGTGGCGGTGCAGCAGAAGTGGAAATTGCCCAGAGACTGCGCAATTATGCTTCATCCATAGGTGGCAGGGAACAACTTGCAATCACTGCATTTGCCGATGCTGTAGAATCCATACCCATGGCTATTGCTGAAAACGGTGGAATGGACGCGACATCCGTAATCCTGAAACTGCGTAATGCACATGTCAAAAATCCCAATATCGGATTGGACATCTACAGCGGCGATTATCTTGACATGGTTGAAAAAGGAATAGTGGATCCCCTTCGTGTAAAAACCCAAACTATAAGGTCTGCTTCAGAAGTTGCAACCATGATCCTGAGGATCGACGACATGATGAGGGCACAGAAAAAAGATATGATGGATGTCAAACCCGAACATAATGTCCATAACTACAACAGGCCTTTCTAAATGGCCGTCTGGCCTGTGATATATTCACAGGCCATAAAACTTTTTGTAATTTTCAATTGCCTTAAGAACCGCAGATGGATATTCTTTATTCAAAAAGGCTATAAAATCATCCCGACCCCTACACTCTTTCATCCTATCAAGCATATGCAGTGCAAGTTCATATGATGCAGGATTTTCCCTTTGTACCTCCAGAGATAAGCAGAGGGCCTCTTTGGGGAAATGTAGCCTGATGTGAGGAGACACCGAACCAAGCAGCAGGCCTTCTTCCAGCACACTGTAAGGAGGGACACCTATTCTGGAAATACGATCCCCTCCGGCAAGTTTATGAAAATTCTGCTTTGAATAGGAATGAATCTCAATATATATCTCAGGCGCATAATTGTTCACAAAAACAGGAATATTAGAACCGGGACCTTTGTAGTAGCCATCCTGAAGAGTAGAGAGATAGCGACCCCGGTCAACAAGGGGCAACAGAAAAAGAGAACCCGACAATGGAGGGTTCAACTCCAGCAGAAGGTTGGAAGTGTCTTTCCACTCACCACCATGCATCCCTGCAGCAAAAAACCTGTAAGGCCTGCCTTTACCATAAACCTTGAGCAACATAAGTTCCTCATGTCTTTTTTGCCACTACGTAAAATTCCCTCTGGGCAGAATCCAGGACTTCCAGGACTTCGATTCCCAGCGATTTAATATTTTCAACCAGGTGTTTTTTATTTCTTCCCCTGCCCAGTTTAATTACCTGAAAAATCATTCCACCTTTCTTGAGAAGGGGGAGTACCTTGCCGAGGGCCTCTATCGAAGCCTCGGGCTCAAGAGTCATATCAGTAAGCAATACGTCAAAGGGACTTCCAGGTATTTTAGATGTCGGCATCGTAAATACATCATCAAAGATTATGGTAATATTTGGGTTTTCATAGGCCAGTCTCCCAAGTTCTGAGCGAAAATGGCGGCTGTATTCAATTCCTACTACGTTCGCACCGCGTTCACAAGCAAACATCAGGAAACCTCCCGCACTGGAACCCAGGTCCAGTACGCTGTCGCCTTCTTTGATTAAATCGAATTTTTCCTGTATGTTACGAAGTTTAAAATATCCCCGGGGTTTATCCAGCCCTTCATTGACTTCTATTTCATTGAACTCGGACACTTCACGGGAAGATTTCGTTGTGACGTTGCCATCAACTTTCACATGCCCTTCACTAATTGCCTTCTTGGCCCTTCCCCGGGAACTGAAAAAGCCGGTTTCTATAAGATATACATCAAGTCGCATGAGATACAAGATGTACAACGCCCTATATATAGGGTAAGTTGACCTGCACGGGAACTAAGCATGTTTATGCCCGGAAATATTTCTTTTGCTTTAAAAGAATGGTCCTGACCTTAGAGGCCAAAATCATAATTGCACCTAATGCCACTTTTATCAAAACAGCGGTTGCATGAAACACACCGTGCTCCTTCTGTTCCGTTCTCCAGTTTTTTCACAAGGTCTGGTTCACTGATGAACGGACGACTCATGGAGACCATATCCGCATAAACCCTGAGGACTTCATCCATAACGGCTCTTGTACGGATACCGCCCACCAGTATTACGGGTATACTTACAGTATCTTTTATCATCTTGGCATAACGTCTGAAGTAGGCTTCCTTTTCCTCTGAATCAACCCCGGGCTGGGACATCACAGAACCAGCCTCGACAATTCCACCACTTACCTCTATGGCACATACTCCCGCTTTTTCAAGAAGGGTAGCAATTTCCACGCATTCAGGTGCATCCAGGCTAATATGACCAGAATATATATCGAAACCATCAGTTGCATTCAGTTTGACCATTACAGGAAAATCAGGAGAGACATCCTCCCGGATACGGCGCACTATCTCGGTGATTATACGTGTACGGTTTTCCACAGAACCACCCCATTTATCTTCACGCCTGTTGGTATAGGGCGAGATAAAACTACTCAGCAAAAAGCCATGGGCACAGTGCAGTTGTACCCCGTCAAAACCTGCCTCCATTGCCCTGCGGCTAGCATTAACAAAATCATCAATGGTTTCCAGGATCTCTTCTTCTGTCATTGCCCTTGGAAGTTTACCTGTGGAACTGTCTTCAACCGCTGAAGGAGCAAGCAGAGGATAACCGTGCTGTGTCATTGATTGTCGTCCCCCATGTACAATCTGGAGAACGATTTTACTCTCATAGGAATGAACTCTTTCAACAATCTTCCTGTAAGGGCCTATAAAACGGTCATCATAGATACCCTGCTGCAAACCATCGCTTTTACCAGCAGGATTTACGTAAGAATATCCCGTTACAATAAGCCCAACCTCATTTTTGGCCAGCTCTTCATAGATATCCCCTATAGCTGCTGTGGGTGTGCCGTCTTCCTCTGCCAGCCATTCATGGGTTGCTGAGCGTACAAATCTGTTCGGGATGGATAAACCTTCAATATTGATCGGATCGAATAGCATATTCAATATTCATGCCCGCAGATGCATATATGCTTTACTCAACGACCTTTAGCCATTTCCAGTTCTCTTCCAAGCTTTTCATTTTGAAACTTAAAAGAAGTAAGGCTTATGAATGACATCACAAATGCCAGCATGTTGAGAAGGAGCACAAGGAGTAAGGAAGAGCCTTCAAGCCCGCCTCCCTCCTGACCATAAAGAGAGCCTCCAAACATCAGGGGATGGGCACTTCTCCAGATGCGAATGGAAAGAAAACTCAAAGGCACCGATACAAAGGCCACAATCCCGAAAACCGCAGATAACCGGGCCCTTTTAAGAGGGTCATCCAGGGCTGTCCTGAGCATGAGATAGCCTACATACACAAGAAAAAGCACAAGAGAGGTCGTTAACCGGGGCTCCCACACCCAGTACCAGCCCCATATAGCTTTTGCCCAGATGGAGCCGGTTGCAAGCACAAGGAATGCAAATATGACACCTACTTCTGCAGCAGAAAGAGATACAATATCCCATTTCGAATCATTCTCACGCAGATGAAGGATACTCGAAACAAAGACAACAAAAAAGGCCAGATAGGCAACAATTGCAATCGGCATGTGGAAATAGAATATATTAAAGCTGGAATCCAGTACATTACCCACCGAATCTTTCATGACCGGCAGATAGAAAAAAATGGCCTCAAATGCTACAACAAGCATCAGGGCTGTGAACAGGTAAAATGGTTTGGAATATTTTTCCCACTGCAACTAGCATCACCGGTTTGTAAGGGTTATTTCAGATGTCTGCATGACTATGGAACTCACTGTATATTAATCCTCTACGACATACTCAAAAACCAGCATTGAAACTGCAAAGAAGACAAAGTCATAGACTACCAGCAGTCGGATATATGACATTAAAGAAAATATATCCTCACCCCTCAAAAGACCCGAAGTGGCAGACACCGCCGGGATGATAACCGGCAGGGACAGAGGTAAAAGCAGGACAGGAAGCAGCATTTCCCCGGCACGGGCACGTATGACAAGAGCCGATATCAGGCATCCCACCACAACAAAGCCAAAGGATCCCAGTAATATGACAATACCAACCCAGATAATTGCAGTAAACTGGTAATTAAAGAGGACAGAAAACATTGGGATAGTAATTATTTCTACCAGTAGCATCAGCAAGAATACAAAGATGACCTTGGAGAGGTAAATTGAATTGCGGGGTATGGGACACATTTTCAGGGCATCCATACAACCGTTCTGGACCTCTGTAGCAAAGGTACGGTTTAGACCCAGCGTCCCTGCAAATATGAAACATATCCAGAGCACACCCGAAGCCACCGTTGCAGTTTTGCTGGCAGAAGACAACAGATCAGAAAAAGCAATACTAAAGATAATAAGGACCAATAAAGAAAAAACAACCATCGAAATAAATATTTCTCTGGCCCTGCTTTCAATTTTCAGATCCTTAAAGGCTATATTCAGGCCCTTTAGCATTTAAATTGCCCTCCAGAAGAAGAACAGATGGCTTCGGCAAAATTACGGGCATTTGGGTCGTTAGCCGCCACATCATGAACAATATTCCCGGCCTCCATAATTAACAGGCGACTGCACAGACGAAATGCCTTATCCAGATCATGAGTTACCATTATCTTAGTCACAGCCGGGTTTTCCATAAGGAGGTTTTCCATAAGTGAAGATGCATTCATATCAAGGCCAGTATAAGGTTCATCAAGTAATAGCAAGGAAGGGTCATGGATAATGGCCCTTGCAAAGGACAAACGTTGTTTCATTCCTCTTGAGAAATTTTTAACAGGGTCTTCGGCCCTTTTCCACAGACCGACTTTCCTGATAAGATAATCACACCTCTCAGCAAGAGCAGCATGTTCCATACCATACAGTTTCCCAAAAAACAAAAGGTTTTCACGAGCTTTCAGGTTGTCATACAGGAAAGTATCATGGGAAAGCATTCCTATTCTATCCTGTACATCCTCCCTGTCATTACCTTTTGTTCCAAAGATTTGCAATGTACCTTTGGTAGGAGAGAGCAGAGAGGCAAAAATTTTCAAAAGGCTAGATTTACCTGCCCCATTGGGGCCGATAATTGCAATAAACTCACCTTCTTCCACACGCAGGTTAATTCCATTTAGAGCATGTAGGCAACCGTAATCCCGGAAAATACCCTCTGCAACAAGAATCGTTTCGCCCATCATGGATTAAATGATAGTAGCCATAAATTAAGATTGTGATATATTGGCAAATACAACCAAAAGGAATATAGCATAATAATCAGAAGATATTATGGGGGTATATTGATGAGTACGAAAATTGAAAAGATAATGATCGCCACCGACGGGTCTGAGAATGTAAAGAATGCAGTTAACTGGGGTATTGAACTTGCAAAAGCAACCGGTGCAAAGGTCAAGGCAGTCTATGTTTTGCCACCTGTAAGTGTATCCATCACAACCCGCGGAGAAAGGTGGGCCGATTCATTGCGCAATCATCTTAAGGATGAAGGAAAAAGTGCAACTGAATACGTTGTTGATACCGGGAAGAAGGCAGATGTCGATGTAGAACCCATAATAATAGAGGGCAATCCTGCAGATAGCATCGTCAAATTTGCCACGGAAAACGGGATAGACCTCATAGTAATGGGAACACTTGGTAGGACAGGTATCAGTCATCTTTTGCTTGGCAGTGTGGCAGAAAATGTGGTAAGACATTCCAAAACACAGGTATTGGTCGTACCCTAAGGCATCAGGCAAACGATTATATAGCCCAAACACAATGTTAGTATGATTGCGAACGGTTGATTCAATCCTACCAAACATTCTCCATCCAGCCGTTTGCAATATTTTTATGAGGGGTTAATATGTCCGAAAACTTGATCCAAATTTCAGAAGAGGAATGGAGAAGCCGTTTATCTACAGAACAGTTTCGTGTCCTCAGAAAAAAAGGAACAGAAGCACCTTTTAGTGGTAAATACAATGATTTTTACGAAAAAGGTATCTACTCCTGTGCCGGATGTGGTCAGGATCTATTCTCTTCCTCCACAAAGTACGATGCAGGCACCGGCTGGCCAAGCTTCTGGGAAGCAATATCAGAAGACAACATTGAAAGAATACCTGACTATTCCCTGGGAATGAAACGCATCGAAGTGATATGCAGCCGTTGTGGAGGGCACTTGGGCCATGTTTTTGATGATGGACCGGCCCCTACCGGAGAGCATTTTTGCATAGACTCGATTTCCCTGAATATTAACCCTGAATAAGAAAATAAAAAAGCCATTGCGATAAGTATTTCTATATATCCGATGAATTAGGGGCTTTGTGAGAGAGGGAGGGCAGTTTCCGGGCCTTCTGGTCTGAGGAAAGTCTCCCCACCTTCCGGACACGCGAATACCTGTAAAGGGTATCGGGCGAGAGCTCGGGCAGCCGGGATACCGGCTCTTGCGGTTTAACCGCATGATGGCACAGAAACGATACCGGCCTGCGTTAAAGCAATGATATGAAAATTGAGGTCGCGCAGGGTACGGATGGAACGGCGAATCCTCGCGGGTGCAAGTCAAAAAGGGATCAAAGTTGTTGTTCGGACAACCCCGGTTTTGGTGTGACGCTTAGCCGAATACTGCCAATGCATCTTTGCATCAACAGAAGGGAGCTTACTCCCCTCACTCACAACCTATCATCAACCTGGCCGAATTCTTCAAGAATACCTGCAATTTTTTCGTAACTTATAGAGGTATTATAACAACCATCATTTTCAAGAGGGAGACCATAAGCAATAACACCTTTACC
The DNA here is from genome assembly GCF_001683555.1 of Methanohalophilus sp. DAL1. Lineage (NCBI taxonomy): Archaea > Methanobacteriati > Methanobacteriota > Methanomicrobia > Methanosarcinales > Methanosarcinaceae > Methanohalophilus > Methanohalophilus sp. DAL1. The sequence continues at coordinate 36,025 of NZ_MAFX01000022.1, forward strand.
TCGTAGAAAACGCATACCCTTGTTAATCTCATAATTACAACCAACAACCAGAATTCCATCCGCAGGCTTTTCTTTCAATATATACTTCACAAATGAGGAGCCGGTTATAACGTAGAAACGATAACCATACCTTTGTGCATCCCTTTTTAGCTGCCCAACTACACACCTACCACATTCCTTGCATTGTATACCATATCTTGAAGCATGGGCAGGGCAATCAAGATGGCGCATACAGTGGGGCAGGAGCATTATTCTGTTACGAGTCCTTCCGAAAGCATGATAATGAGCAATGTTTTTCAGGGAAACCATCCAGCTATCCAGAATACGGGAATCGGACAACTTGCAAAAGAAATATTTGATAGGCAGGTAGAAGAAATCAAGTATCCATGCAAAAATACCTGCAAGACGTACATGCCGATTAAGGCTGATGCGGCTGACAAAAAGAGCAAGGCTACTCAATAAGACAGATATTGCCACGACTCCTATCAGTACTTTACCTATCAGATCGTACATTACATGCCTCCATTTTCTCAATTACAGCCTCTACATCCACTTCTGTTTCAAAACAACCATCTTTTAAGAGGCAGATTCCCTGTACAGGCATAAATGAAACTTCTTCCATAGCTTCTGCAAGTTCATTATAACAGGCCACTCCGATGCATGAAGTCGGATTATAGTTTTTTATGATTTTCTTAATGAAACTTCCTCCGGGAATTACAAAAACGCGGAAGCCACGTTTTTCAGCTTCTGCACTGATATAACCAATGGAGCAGAGACCACATCGCCGACATTCATAACCATGGACCGGGTCACAACGTGCAGGACATCGGGCATGTCTGAGACATTGCGGCAGAAATACAACACGTAAGCCGGAACTGTTCCTAAAGTCATCCAGCATTACAGCATTGCGCACTTCGATCAGAATCTCATCAACCAGAGTATCCCTGATGTGGAACACTCTGCATATCCATTTGGCCGGAGAATAGAACATATAGAGAATGAAAAGGACAAAATTTGGAAAAATTATGTGCCTTTTCCTGAAACTGTAAGCACCTACTATAAGTGCCAACAATATCCCTGCCAAAGCCAGAATTATCAGGTATATGAATATCCTGCCTAAAAACTCATAGGGAATTTGCATAGCAGCAACAAGAGGTAACTGATAATTTATGTAGGTTTCTAAAAAAAGAAAATAAAAGGGGTATAACCCCTTGAGTTGATTATCTTGCCTGATCTTCACAATCAGAAAGATCGATACCAAGAGCCTCAGCAGTTAGCACTATAATATCTTCAACTTCCAGATTGTCTGCCTTGACAGAATCCCTACCATCACAAAGATTTCTCTTACAGAATGGACAGGCACTGGAAAGAATATCCGGATTCTTGGCAAGAGCATCTTCAACCCTTGTCTCGGCAACACCAAGTGCAAGATCAGGAATACCTGCTTTGACACCACCGCCTGCTCCACAGCAGCGTTGATTATCCTTTATACGGTCCATTTCAACAAAGTTCAGACCGGGGATACTGCGCAATACCTTACGCGGTGGCTCGAAGACTCCTACGTGACGTCCCAGGTGACATGGGTCGTGGTAAGTAACAGTTTTGTTATCAAAGGGCTGTTTCCAGTCGATCTTGCCTTCATCGATTAATTTGTCAAGGTACTCAGTTATGTGGATAACCTCGAATGGAAGTTCTTCACCAAGCAACCTTGGCCAATCCACAAGTGCGGTCCTGTAGCAACCTGCACAAGCGAAGAGTACCTTGGTAGCACCCTTTGCCTTGATACCGTCTACATTTTTACGTGCAGACTTTCTGGCAATGTCTTCGATTTCGTACTGGCCGGTTCTTACAAGAGCCGAATTACAGCATTGTTCATCCTCACCGAGCATGGTGAATGGAATATCCAGACGGTTCAGTACACGTGCAGTTGCAAAAGCAAGTTTTTTCTGCCTCAGTTCAGCGGTACAGCCACCGAAATAGAGAATATCTGCTTTATCTTCTATTTTAACATCATCGGGGACCCAGCTGAGACGTTCCTTGGGATCTGACATATAGGGATTACCATATTCTCCTATGAGCTTGACAAACATGGACTGTTTACCAACAGGACCATTGCCACGTTTTACGAGATTGGCACGCATTGCTTCCCAAAGTTCAACGGTATTGATGCCGGATTCACAAACTGTAGCACACATTGCACAGGTGGTACATCCGTAAACATCTTCCTTGAATTGCTCAATTTCTTCCTCTGGAATCTGTTTGGGCCCAAAGAGCCGGGCACGCAGACCATAGGATTTCTTCATATATTCCTGCCAGCGCAGAATCTTGTCCCTGGGTGCAAGCCCGGGTTTTTTGCCTGATGCGTCATAGGTAGGGCACCACTGTACACATTCACCACAACGTGTACAGGAATCGATTTCCATAAGCTGGACAGCTGTAAGGTTTTCCGTTGTAATAGACGGATTATCACGTACCATTTTATTCGCCTCCCTTGTTGGCCAAAATAGTAAGAGGTGTTGCAATCATGTGGATGTATTTGCTGTACGGAATGTAAGCAATACAGAAGAGCAGGGAAATTATCACGTGGAACAGTGCAGCTGGTGGAGCATAGGGATACTCGATACCAAAGCCCCAGAAAGTGCCGTTCCTGATACCATCAGCAATAAATCCTGTAACAGTAATGAGGGTCAGTCCACCAAGTAGTATGGAGTCATATGCAATGGTAGCTTCACGCATTCTTGGAATAAAGAGTCTTCTTGCGATTGCAATTATTATACCTGTAAGCAGAATGTAGCTGAACAGGTCATTAATTGGACCGAGGAATTCCCTGAAGACTGCAGGATCGGGGCCGATTCCCAGGTGTGCCATGTGTAGTAATTCCACAAGGAACATAAGAAGGGACAATAGGAACAGAGTCATCCAGCCTACAAAAATGGTAATATGCATAAACCATCGAAGGGGACTGCGGCGCATTATACGACGCTGCAATAGAATATCAAGCACAAGAGTCACAATGATATTCTGTTTATGACCATGCCCATCCTCACTCATCTGATAGGCCAGTGTTTTAGGGAGAGTAAAGATGCTGCCTTTGGAAGGTTTTTGTCCGTAACCTTCAGCACCTAATCCCCATTTTTTCAGATTTATATACATTCCATAGAGGAATATCACAATCGCTATAATGGCCAGTATCATGACCTGCACGAATGTGATCCTCATAGCATCGGATATGCCAGCATAATATTCCATAGCCATAAATTCTATCTCCTGATACCATTTTAAAAGACATTTTACAAAAATTATTAGCAGTAGTAATATAAGATGGAGTATTGGTGGTAACAATTGTATTTAAAGATTTTCATTATGCAAAAACAAAACAGGAGAGGAGAATTAGAAAAAAAGAGAGGAAAGGAAAGAATAGAATCCCTTAATTACAGGCCTATTTCCCTTTTGAAATTTTCAAGACCCATATCATCGATCATGCGTCCGATCCTGTGCTTTTTTGCGTGGGTCTTGTAAAAGCTGACAATCTTATCAACCAGTTCTTTAACCTCATCATCATTCTGTTCATCAGCTATCACATCACCAAGTCTTGGACGAATACCTGCATTACCCCCGACCATCACGGTATAACCTTTTGGAGTACCCATGATACCTATATCCCTGACAGCAGGTTCGGAACATGAGTTCATGCAGCCTGAAACCGCTATTTTGAATTTGGAAGGGAGTTGCATTCCATGGTATTTCTCATCCAGTTCAAGACCGAGAGTTACAGCATCCTGCTGACCTCGTTTACAGAAAGTAGTACCCGGACAAATTTTGATACTTCTCACACATGGACCGATTGCAGCAGCTGGTTTCATATCCAGGTCATCCCAGACATTGTCTATATCGTCCTCCTTGAGACCTACAATACAGACACGTTGAGCAGATGTCAGTTTAATGGCAGCTGCCTCATATTTGTCCGCAGTGTCAGCAATCTTACGCAACACATCAGCTGATACAATGCCTCCAGGTGTTTGGGGGGCAATCGCGAATGTTTCACGGTCCCTCTGGAGAATGGCACCCTTTTCAAGAATATCTTTTGACATTAATAATCCCTCATTAGCACTCTTTTTCCAATCTTTTCAGCAGACCTTTAAGGCCTTCTTTATGCCTTGCCTCATCAAAGGAAGCTTTCTCGAAGAAAAGAGCTGCCTGTGCATTACCTTCATCCCTGGCAATTTTAGCAGCATCACCTTTTTCGCCTTCTGCCATGGTTTCACCTTCAAGCATCATCTTGATGTTCTCAATTGTGGTATCTTTGATCAGACCAAGAATTTCTGCAGTCTCTGCGGCATGCCAGGCTTCATCCATTGCAATCTGGCGTAAATAAACTGCGACTTCAGGGTAGCCTTCCCTCTCTGCCAGTTTTGACATGGCAAAGTACCATCCAACTTCTGTCGTTTCCCCTTTGAAAGTATCTTTCAATATTTTCTCAATACTCATAAAATCACTCCACAATAATGCTGTTAGAGCAGTAGAAAGTAGATTGTTCGTATATTATATAACATTTTTTGGCATGAAATATTGCATCAACCCAACTACAAACAGACAACCATTCGCAAGATATTATAGCAAAGAGCGTATTCAAAAAGCAAGACATGTCACCGCAAATTAGAATCGTACTTGTAGAACCTCTATACCAGGGAAATGTAGGTTCGGTCACACGCTCAATGGAAAATTTCGGATTTGATGACCTGGTTCTTGTAAATCCCTGTAAACTGGAAGGACAGGCAAGAGCAATGTCATGCCATGCAAGTGATTTACTGGAAAGTGCTCCAAAAGTAGACACATTGGAAGAGGCTATTGAAGATACAGATATAGTAATTGGTACATCGGGGATTGCAGGTATAAAAACCGACCAGCACATACGTATGCCTGCATACACTCCATCCGAGATACGGGATAAATTCAGGGAAACTAATGGAAAGATTGCCTTCCTTTTCGGAAGAGAGGATAATGGATTTACCCGGGAAGAACTCAAAAGATGCGATATGATCATGACGATTCCGACATCAGAAAAATACCCCATCATGAACATCTCCCATGCAGCAACAGTTGCAATGTATGAAATGAGCAATCTGGAAATCGGAGAGAGACCGATTGCTAATGGTTTTGATCTTCAATTGTTATATGACCATTTTGGACAGGTGCTTGCAGATATAAAACACCCCGAACATAAGATGGAAAAAACTTCAATTATGCTAAAAAGAATATTCGGACGTGCAGAACTGACACCACGGGAAGTACAGACATTAAGAGGTGTACTCAGGGATATACAACGACAAAAGAAATGATACACACGAAAGATAGATAAAGCTTGTAAGTTTTTATAATCCGAAGTCAAATCTGGTATGCACTGATATTAATGACGGAAGAAAAATGGGAAAATAAATTCCGGGATTTTCTTAAACGATATTGCTGGCATGATATACTTAAACTTGCCAACGAATACCCGGAATTACGAAGTATAGAAGTAAATTTTACAGATCTGGAACAATTCGACAGGGAACTTTCCGAAGAATTATTACAAACGCCGGATGAGGTTATCCCCTCGGCTGAAGAAGCTCTTAAACAAATTGAGCTCCCTGTTGAGAAACAACTGGATGATGCACACATCCAGTTTACCAGCATTCCAAACAAGGTCACGATACGTGACCTCAGGAGCAATCATCTTCTCAAGTTCATTGCAGTTGAAGGAATGGTCCGCAAGGCAACCGAAGTACGTCCAAAGATTACCAATGCGGCATTTTACTGTATGAGGTGTGAAACAGTAAATTATATACCCCAGAGCGGACCAAAATTCGTGGAACCCGGCGAATGTGAAGAAGAGAGTTGCGGCAAAAGAGGGCCATTCAAACTTCTCATTGATAAATCCAATTTCATCGATGCCCAGAAGCTTCAGGTACAGGAATCCCCCGAAAGTCTCAAGGGAGGAAGTCAGCCCCAGAGTATTGATGTCGATGCCGAAGATGAACTGGCCGGCATTGTGAAACCAGGTGACCGTGTAGTAGTAAACGGCATCCTCAGGTCCCACCAGCGAACCACACGCGAAGGGAAATCCACATTTTACGATCTTGTCTTACACTGCAATTCCATAGAATACCTGGATCAGGAATTTGATGAGCTGGATATATCTCCGGAAGAAGAAGACGAAATAATAGAACTTAGCAATGACCCACAGATATATAATAAAATTATAAAATCCATAGCGCCTTCAATTTATGGTTATGAGAATATCAAAGAAGCACTAACTTTACAGTTATTCTCAGGAGTCCCAAAATCCCTTCCTGACGGAGGACGTATTAGAGGAGACATCCACCTGTTGCTTGTAGGAGACCCCGGTATTGCGAAAAGTCAGTTACTCAGATACATGGTGAAATTATCCCCACGAGGCGTGTTTGCTTCAGGCAAAAGTGCCTCATCAAGTGGGCTGACCGCAGCAGCGGTAAAGGATGATTTGGGAGACGGTCGCTGGACACTGGAAGCCGGTGCCCTGGTTATGGCAGATATGGGAATTGCGGCAGTGGACGAAATGGATAAGATGAGCAGAGAAGACAAAAGTGCACTCCATGAAGCAATGGAACAACAGACAATCTCTGTGGCAAAAGCTGGAATCCTGGCAACACTGAAATCCCGTTGTGCCCTGCTGGGAGCGGCAAACCCTAAATACGGAAGGTTTGACAGATACGAAGGACTTGCAGAACAGATCAATATGCCTCCTGCCCTCATATCCAGGTTTGACCTGATTTTCATCCTTCTTGATGTACCGGATTCAAAAATGGATGCTGATATCGCAAACCATATTCTAAAATCCCATTATGCCGGTGAACTCTATGAACAATGGGACAAATTACCCACCTCCACAATAACACAGGAAAAAGTTGCCTCTCAACAAAAAGTAATCCTACCGGAAATCGAGACGGAATTATTACGCAAATACGTCGCCTATGCACGCCGGATGGTCTATCCCATTATGGAAGAAGAAGCCAGGCAACATCTGGTCGATTTCTATCTAGATCTACGTAAGATGGGAGAAAATAAGGATTCTCCGGTACCTGTCACTGCAAGACAGCTGGAAGCACTGGTCAGGCTTGCTGAATCCAGCGCCCGAATAAGGCTTAGCAACACTGTTACCCTTGAGGATGCAAAACGTACCACTAAAATTTCCCTCGCATGTATGAAACAAGTTGGTGTTGATCCTGACACCGGAGCTCTTGATGTGGATGTCATAGCATCAGGTACGAGTAAAAGTCAGCGTGACAAGATACACATACTTCAGGACATTATAAAGCATGTAAGTCAGAAACATGCCGGCGGTAAAGCACCATTAGATGAAGTCTATGAAGAAGCCTCAGCTGAAAATATAGATAGAGAACACGCAGAGGAGTTTATTCAGAAAATGAAACGAACGGGTGATTTGCTGGCACCTGATAAAAAACATATAAGACTGGTATGAGGAAATATATGTACCTCAAAGAACACCGAGCCGGAGACAGACTGATTGTTGCTGCTTGTGACCAGGAGTTAATAGGGCAGAAATTGGAACATGGGAATGTTGTTGTCGAAATAACGGAAAGTTTCTATAAAGGGGACATAGTATCTGAAAAACAGGTGCAATCTGCTCTTGGAAGGGCAACCAGTGCGAATCTGTTTGGCAAGAAAACAATTGAATGTGCCCTGGAATGCGGGATGATCAATCCCGAATCAATAATTACTATTAATGGCGTGCCACATGCGCAACTATACAGGATATAAGACTACGAAAGGTTTTTAAGATGAATGAGAGTGCAGTTGAAGAAAATTCACCCTTCCCCGGCAAAGAAGGATTGGTGAAAGGTGTGATTGAAAAACACCAGAAGTTTCTGAATGAGTACAATGCGGAATACAGTAAACTTGAGTATGAAGTTAAAAAACTCGAGGATACAATAAGCAACTCTAAAAAGAAAAGAGAAGAAGAGAAAAACCGCTTAGAAGTACTCAAGGAAAAAAAGCAGCAATTGTATCACCAGGCGAATAATCTGCTGGGAGAAATGTTCACAGCCTATCCCGAAGAACTTGATAATCGAATTATGCACTCCACAAATGACGATATAGAGGAGTTGAAAAGGACAAGGCAGCTGGAAAATGAAGAAAAAACGATTCAGGATGTTCTGGGAAAAATAGCTGAACTTGAAAACGAGAATACACGCGAATACACCAGCCAGATAAGAGCCCGCATACAAGAAGCTTCAAAAGCTTCCTCCGAAATATCATCCCTGATAAAATCTATGGAAAAAGAAGAAAACCTGGATCAGATTCATAAAGAACTTGGTGAAAAAAAACCCAGGTATAACTGGCTGGAAAGAAGGATCAAAAGCCATAAAGAAGCACTTGAGTACTGGAAAAACCAAAAAGAAGTGATTGCGGGGAATGTTGCATGAAAGATGTATCTTCAATGACAGAACGCGAACTTAAAGATACTGTAAATAATTACAGGAAAGAGATATCCCAGCATGAAAAGAGCTTAAAAGGGGTTTTCGAAGAGCTCAAACTTCATAAAACTAATATTGATGAACTCAAAGAGAAAAGGAATGAGCTCAATGCAAAGGTCAGGGAACTTGCAAAAGAGGCACGGGAAGAAAAAACGCAACGTGATGATATCAACAAGAAGATAGCTGATTTGAAATCCAGAAGGAATGAAGTTGCTGGTGAAAGAAACAAGGTCGTAAAAGACATAAATAGTCTCAAGAAAAAGCGTGATCAATATAATGAACAATCAAAAGGGAGTTTGGAAACCCTTTCTAAAGCCTATGCAGAAGACCTTGATAAATTTCTCAACGCTGACATCCCCCTGAAGCACGAGCAAAATCTTTTTGAAAAACTCAACGAACTGGAAAAGCGTCTTGAAGCAGCAAAAGCTGCCAATCATTTCCACAGGCAGGTCATCAATATTTATGAAAATACCAGAGACATTGGTGACGAGGAAAGAAATGTTTCAAAGGAAATAAAGCAACTTGCAGAAAAATCCCAGCAACATCATTTGAATATGATAGAGCTATATAACCAGGTCGATGAAATTCGAAAAGAAGCGGATAAATTCCATTCACAGATTAAAGAAACCTACCAGGTAATTGCTCCTACCCGTGAAAAGATAGATCCTCTCAAAACAAAAATATCTAATTTGAGGGATGAACTGAGCATCTATCTTGATAAATTGAACGATATACAGACTCATAAGGACGAACAAAAAAAGAGTGATCAGCACGTTGCCGCAAAAGAAAAGTTTGAAAAGACCGGCAAACTCAGTCTTGAAGAACTGAGAGTCCTTATGGATAAAGGAGATATCAAACTCTAAAATTACCTGTGTTCATAAACATAGGGTAACAGAAGTGCAAACAGAATCAGGAGTGTCGGGTTTAAAAAAGGCACTCCCTGCTTTTTAGATTCATTTTCAGATGTATTTGGCACCTTATTCTGCATCTTTTCATCATCCGGATTATAAGGATATCTGTGATCTACATATTGATAAACCGGTTCAAAAGTTACCAGCTCACCACTGGAACCATAATATATCCTATCCATTGTAATATTGAATACCGTTGATGAATTACTGGAGTAGATAAATACCTCATCCCTACCCAGAATGGAATCCGCTACACTTTCATCATTCAATGAAAGGGACACCCATACCCTTTCACTTTCGGGATTGACATACTTGACATGCAGAGAATAATCCTGCTCAAAATCGAAACTCTCTCCAGCTTTGACATACACGGAAGTCCCATTGAGAATTACTTCCGAATCCCCGGCAGTTACCACACCACATAAAAGAATACTACATAGTATAAAAAAATAAAAAATTTTAAAATACGGAATGTCCTTCATCACAATCCCCGTCAGATGTAGATGCAGCGGCCAGACATAATTTCTTCGGTTGAACCATCATTTTTCTGCAAAAGCAAACCTCCGGAGGGGGTTATCCCAATTGCTCTGCCCTTCATCATTTTAGAAGGAGTGACAATACGTACGTTTCTACCAATAGTATCCGAAGAATCTATCCATCTTTCCATTAATTCCTCAAAGGGTTGTGTCTTGAAATGGATATAATACTGTTCCAGATTATAAAGTAAAGAGTGGACAAATTCAAGCCTACCCACATAGGTACCAAGCTCATCACTTATGGTTGTGGAACCATCCCGGATTTCCTTCGGCAACATATCGGTATTAAAGTTTAAATTAATTCCCAGACCCAGGACAATATATTCAACCCGATCTATTTCAGCTTCCATTTCTGTAAGTATTCCACAAATCTTTTTGCCGTTGACAAGCACATCGTTTGGCCATTTCAGAGACGGGTTAAGACCGATTGCTTTCAGGGAATCAATCACAGCAAGCCCACCCACAAGAGTCAATCTTGAAGCATCCGCAGGAGCTATCGATGGCTTAAGAACTATAGACATCCATATCCCCCCTTGAGGAGATACCCAATCAAACCCTCTTCTCCCACGTCCTTTTTTCTGGACTTCTGCAACTACAACGGTACCTTCTTTTGCATCTCCTGCAATTGTCTTTGCATAATCGTTGGTGGACTCAAGTTCCATAAAATGCTGGATGTCCTTACCTAAAATATCTGTTTCAAGACCTGCTTGCACAAGTTCTGGCAAAAGAGAATCAGGAACCGAGTTTAAAATATAGCCTTTACCAGGCGATGAGATGATTGAATACCCCTGGCTTTGAAGCGACTGAATGTATTTCCAGACCATTGTCCTGGAAATTTCCAGTTTTCTGCCAATCTGTTCCCCGGAAATAGGCTTGCTCTCGGTCTGAGAAAGAAGACGTATCAATTCAATCTTTTTATTCTCCACAAAACTCCCCGTAATAAAGAAAGAATGACAGATAAAAAAAGTTATCTGTCATCACTCATCTGAGCCTTTCATATCATGCCTTTTTGCAGCATTAATGTACGAACCAACTGCAGTGCTGATCGCAGCAATCTTCTTGTTGCGATCCTCAAGAGCAGAAGAAAGGGTTGCACATCTTTGATTATCAGATACTGCAATCTTCTCTAAAGCTGAAAGCACATTGTGGTCATCAATAAAGTGTGTTGTTAGATCCCCTTCTACGAATGCATCAATGGACAAAACCGTTCTGTGGAAAGGAATGTTGGTTTGGACACCTACAACCACATATTCATAGAGGGCTCTTTTCATACGTGCAATGGCTTCCTCACGATCAGTTCCCCATACACAGAGTTTGGAGATCATTGAATCATAAAAGGGAGGAATAACATAACCCATATGGACACCACTGTCCACCCTAACTCCCGGGCCACCTGCCGAACGATACCTGCGTATTTTACCGGGTGAAGGGGCGAAATCATTCAACGGATCTTCGGCATTGATACGACATTCAATAGCCGAACCCCGGATCTCAATATCATCCTGGGTAAAGGGTAATTTTTCATCACAGGCAACACGCAACTGCTGCTTTACTATATCGATGCCTGTAACAAGCTCCGTAACTCCATGTTCTACCTGCAACCTTGTGTTTACTTCAAGGAAATAATAATCACCCTTAGAATACAGGAATTCAACAGTACCGGCATTTACATATCCTATTGTTTTGGCAGCTTTTACAGCAGCCTCACCCATATCCTTGCGAAGTTCAGGCGTCATTATAGGAGAAGGAGCCTCTTCAATCAGTTTCTGGTGTCTCCTCTGAATGGAACATTCACGGTCACCGAGATATAGACAATTGCCATGAGAATCAGCCAATATTTGTATCTCTATGTGGCGTGGTTCTTCAAGATATTTTTCAATGAAGACGGTTGAATCACCAAATGTAGAAGCTGCAACATTACGTATGGATGAAAGTGCCCGGGTCAGCTCTTCTGGAGTATAAACAACTTTCATGCCTATACCACCACCACCGGCCGAAGCTTTCACCATCAAAGGGTATCCGATGGATTCACCTATTTCAATTGCCGTGGCATCATCCTCAACAGCTCTTCCATCACCGGGAACCACCGGTACACCGGCCTCGATCATTGCCGAACGGGCAGTGATCTTACTACCCATCTTTTCTATAACTTCACTCGATGGACCGATAAACCTGATGCCTGCTTCTTCACAGGCACTGGCAAATTTCGAATTCTCCGAAAGGAAACCATACCCCGGATGAATTGCTTCTGCCCCTGCTTTTTTGGCCACATCGATAATTGCATCTATATTCAGATAACTCCTGGAAGAAGGGGGTGGACCTATGCAGTACGCCTCGTCCGCATATTTGGTAAAAAGGGCATTGCTATCGGCTTCGGAATACACCGCAACCGTGGACACATCAAGTTCCTTGCAGGCCCTCATTACCCTGATCGCGATCTCACCTCGGTTTGCAATCAGTATTTTCTTAAACATCGAATACCTCCGGCTAAATCACTCAATGATCATAATCACATCATCTGTTGCCACGGAATCACCTTCAGCAACAAGGATTTCCTTCACCACACCACCATGCGGTGAATTGATGGCATTTTCCATTTTCATTGCTTCAATGACACCAATTTTCTCTCCCTCTTCAACATTATCTCCAACGTTGACGTCAACTGAGAGTACCATACCCTGCATATGACAGGTTACAGCACCAGCAGAAGATGCTGAAGCAGAAGGAGTCTTTGGGCTGCTTTCCTCGACTGCAACAACACTACCATCTATTGGTTCTACCTGTACCTCAAATACTTCATTATCCACTTCCACCTTGAATCTGGTAGGTATGGAAACCTGAGACAGGGGTGGTGATGCAGTTTGTTTGGCAGGTGCAAGTTTTTCTTCTCTGGACTCACCACGCAGGAATTTCGGAGCGATGGAAGGATACAGGATATATGTCAATATGTCTTCTTCCTTTTTGACAAGACCCATTTCTTCGGCTTCTTTTTTCCTTTTATCGTATTCAGGTTCAAGCAGGTCGGCCGGCCTTACATCGATTGGATCTTCTTCACCAATTATCATTGCAATGATATCATCACTGATAGGTGATGGTGAACGGCCATAGAGACCTCGCACGTAATCCTTGACTTCCTTGGGAATAACTTTGTACCGCTCCCCCATGAGAACGTTAAGGACAGCCTGTGATCCCACGATCTGACTTGTAGGTGTTACAAGAGGTGGATATCCAAGTTCAGCCCTGACTTTGGGCATCTCTTCCAGTACATCATCATACCTGTCAAGAGCGTTCTGCTCCTTCAACTGGGATACAAGGTTGGAAAGCATACCTCCCGGAATCTGATACAATAGTACATTGGTATCAATCTGCTCGGATATTGGATTGATTTCCCCGCTGTATTTGGACTTGATATCCTTGAAATAACGGCTTACTCCGGCAAGTTGTCCAAGATCCAGACCTGTATCATAAGGTGTTCCTTGCAGTGCAGCCACCACGGATTCTGTGGGAGGCTGGGAAGTACCCCAGGCAAAGGGAGACAGGGCAGTATCCAGTATATCTACACCTGCATCACATGCCGCCATGTAAGTCATAGGAGCCATGCCTGATGTACAGTGGCAGTGCAGATCTACAGGCAGTCCAACTTCCTTTTTTAGAGAACTAACCAGTTCTTTGGCTTCATGCGGTGTCAAAAGGCCTGCCATATCTTTGATACAAATCGAATCACAATCCATAGCAGCCAGCTCATTAGCAAAATCCACATACTTTTCAACGGTGTGAACCGGGCTTGTGGTGTAACTGATAGTACCCTGTACGTGGGCTCCCAGTCCTTTTGCAACGGTAATTGACTTTTCCATGTTACGTATATCATTAACAGCATCGAATATACGGAAGATATCAATTCCGTTTTCATAGGCCTTGGTCACGAACTTTTCAACCACATCATCGGAATAATGCCTGTATCCGACAAGATTCTGTCCTCTCAGAAGCATCTGGGCATATGTGTTATTCATATGGTTTTTAAGTTCACGCAGCCTTTCCCAGGGGTCTTCATTGAGGTACCTGATGCAGGAATCAAAAGTTGCTCCTCCCCACATCTCGAGAGAATAATATCCAATTTCATCCAGTTCTTCAATAATAGGCAACATACTCCTCGTGCGCATCCTTGTCGCAAGAAGCGACTGGTGCGCATCCCTCAGAATTGTTTCCGTTATTTTAACTTTCATAGAATACCTCTTCATGTCCTCTTATTGATAAGTCTGATTGGCCATACGGGTCAAAAATATGCCAGTAATAGCATACATGCAATAAGTAGAATTGTAACTAATTATGCATGAACTTTTATGTAGTTTCTGGTGGAAAAGCCAGACAGTAAAAATAAAAAAGAAATATAGACAGGGAATTATATCAGTAGAATCCCAGCCACTGGGACACCTTCAACACAAATTTGCCCACTGAAAGAGATACATTTTTTGTAAAGCTTGGAGAAGTTATCTCAATATCCCCTCTGTCATAAGCATCCAGAAAAAACTGTGCAGGGGAAGGAGAATCCATTATAGACCTTGCAGTGTTTTCATTAGTGTTAACAATAAGAGTCGGTCCAAATTCTTCACCATCTTCCAGTTCCCCAAACTCAACTATACTGGCATCGCTTGTTACTACTTTGAGATTCAGGATGGAACCATTGTTCATATCTACTATGACATGAATACGCTCATTCCCCAGCATGTCTTTCAGGGAAGAGGGGACGTTATCCGAATTGGCATTGTATTCATCCACCTCACTTTTCATGTCATCAACAATCGTGGCACCTGCAGACATGGAAAAGATAAATAGGGCCATTAGAATAGTTATAAATTTCTTCATAGTAGTCACCTCTCAATAAACATCAATATAAATTTGAGTTTAATATTAGTTATATTTACTGCTAAATGAGGAAAAGGCCTCTCAATTCATAAAACACCATCAGAAAAACCACCATCTAAATGGCGCAACCTTTTTAAAATACGGAAATCAAACTTTGAAATATGCCTTTTAAGATAAACAGTGATGTCCTGAACATGAAGGATTATAATAACCTATTTTTCTCAATCAACGAAGAAAGTGTTGTTTCATTACTTTCTCCCCTGCATACAAGGGATGAGATTTATGAAATTTCAGCTGTCCTTGTGTCTCCAAATTCTTTCAACGATGAACTTTATGATATATACGGAAGAGTTGTGCTCGGGGAGCAAGCAAGTGCTGAAAAAACCATCGAATTATTAAAAAGAGAACTTCCAGTAGCTAAATACTCAATCGAAGGCACAAAAAAAAGTTTACGCATATTCAGCAAGGAAAACAAAAATCTCTACATACTCAGTTATACCAAAAAGACATTCAAAATATCCTCAACCTCAATTCTTGACCCTGCCGAATTAAAAGAAAACATTCCCGTATTCCTGAAAATACTCGAGACACTTGTAAACTGTGGATATGAAGCCGGCGAGGGAGAAAGTGATCTATCCCTTGTGCCAATGCCTCAAAGAGAACCTGAATATAAACCCCATTCGTTTGAAGAAAAGGAAGGAGAAAAAACAGGAGAAGAAGGGAAATTCGAAGTCATACCTCGCGAATTTTTGGATATAGATTTTGAAGATGTAGGGGGATGCAAGGAAGCAAAAGAGCAACTAATGCTAATCGACCTGGGAATACGTTTTCCTAAAATATATGAGGTTTACAGGGCAGAACTACCTCGTGGGATTCTGTTATATGGCCCGCCTGGCACCGGGAAGACCATGCTCTCAAAGGCTGCTGCAAAAGAACTCGATGCAAACTTCTATTCCATAAATGGTTCAGACATACTTTCCAAATGGTACGGAGAATCAGAGAAAAACTTGAATACCCTTTTCGAAAAAGCAAAATCTAGCAGCCCTTCGGTAATTTTTATTGATGAAATTGATGCATTAATGCCCCAGAGAGACACTTCACATGAGGTTACAGTAAGGATAGTATCCCTTCTTTTGCAGGAAATGGATGGGATCGAAAGTACAAAGGGAGTGATCATAATGGGTGCTACAAACCGTCCCAACCATATCGATCCGGCATTCCTGCGCCCAGGAAGATTTGATTTGAAAATGGAGGTGCCCCTCCCTGATGAAAAGGCCCTACAGGATATCTATCATATACACCTAAGTGGACGCAACCTGGAGGAAGGAATGGATTATGAGAAGCTGGCAAAGGCCAGCAAAGGACTAACCGGTGCTGACGTTAAAGGGATAGTAAATGCCTGCGTGTTTAACAAAATCGTCAAATTGCGCAAACAGATGCCTGATGTCATAACCCGCTCGGACTTAATAAATATAGAAACCGAAACCCTGACCACCGATGATGTCCTCAAAAGCATTGAAAAATACAAAAAAGAGATCAATACACTTGTCATGTCCCCTGAGGCGGCAGGTATGTATGCCTGAATTTTCCTATGGCAGACTTTTTTTACTATACCACATATTGATTGTGAAAGGCAGATCATAATGGGAGACATTGTAGTAAGCGAAACCATGCAGAAATACTTCGACCTGATGGAAGGAGTGCTGCACAATGAAATTGAAATAGCAAACAGGGCACGTTCACAGGGAAAGGATCCAAAACCCGAAACAGAAATCCCCCTGGCAAAAGATCTTGCAGACCGGGTAGAAAATCTCATAGGGGTTGAAGGTGTAGCCGGGCGTATCCGGGAACTGGAAACCGATCTTTCACGGGAAGAAGCAGCCCTGGCACTTGGAAAAGATATCGCTGCCGGCAATGTGGGAAATTTTGATACAAAACGTGAGGCAATAGAGAGCGCCATCCGAGTGGCGATTGCAATGCTTACCGAAGGCGTAGTTGCCGCACCAATTGAGGGGATCGACAGGGTCGACCTGGGCAAAAATGATGATGGTACAGAATACATCAAGATATACTACGCAGGACCTATACGCAGTGCCGGTGGTACGGCACAGGCCCTTTCTGTACTTGTGGGAGATTATGTAAGAAGAGGAATCGGTGTTGACAGGTACAAGCCACGCAAGGAGGAAGTGGAGAGATATGTCGAAGAAATATTGCTATACAGACAAATTGCCACCCTCCAGTACATGCCCTCGGAAGATGAGATACGTCTTATCGTTGATAATTGTCCGATTTGCATAGATGGAGAGCCCACTGAACAGGAAGAAGTTGAAGGTTACAGAAACCTTGACAGGATCGAAACGAACAGGGTTCGCGGTGGGATGGCACTCGTACTTGCCGAGGGGTTGGCCCTAAAAGCTCCAAAAGTACAAAAACATGTGAACAAACTCAAAATAGACGGATGGGAATGGCTGGATACGTTCATTTCCGGAGGGAGTTCAGATGAGGAAGATAAAGATGAGAAAACCAAGGTCAAGCCCAAGGATAAATATATGCGGGACCTCATTGCAGGCAGACCTGTATTTTCCCACCCATCCAGGCCTGGTGGATTCAGGTTGCGCTATGGCAGGTCACGCAACACATCATTTGCGGCATCCGGCATAAATCCCGCAGGCATGGTCATAATGGATAATTTCATTGTTGCCGGTACCCAGCTGAAAATAGAAAGACCCGGAAAAGCTGCCGGAATGGCACCTGTGGATTCCATCGAAGGGCCGACCGTGCGTCTCTACAACGGAGATGTGCTTCGGATAGATGATGAAAAAACTGCAATCGAGTTACATTCACAGGTGGAAACCATCATAGACATTGGTGAAATACTTATCAATTACGGGGATTTCCTGGAAAATAATCATCCACTAATACCTGCATCTTACTGTGTGGAATGGTGGGCACAGGAATACTTAAAAAAAACTGGCCGGATTGCTCCTGAAAATCCAAACCAGCATGAAGTAATGGATATTTGCAATAATTACAATCTTCCCCTACATCCGGATTATACCTATACCTGGCATGACATTGAAAGAGAGGAATTTGTAAAACTTGCGGACTTCATTGCTAAAAATGGCATAAAAGAAGACCAGGGAAATCGACTGTTACTACCTGAAGGAAAAGCAAAGGAGCAGGGAATAAAAACGATCCTGGAAAAACTTCTCGTATTACACCGGATTTATGATAGCAAAATTGCAATCGACAATCCTTTGCCTTTTATAAATTGTCTCGGACTTGGAGAGGATCTGAAAAAACAGTGGGAAGAATTGCCTTGTGAAGATATCCTTGGATGTGTTATTAGACTCTCAGGGTGGACTGTCAGAGAGAAAGCACCAATGCGCATTGGGGCAAGGATGGGAAGACCCGAAAAAGCTAATCGGCGTAAGATGTCCCCTGCCCCGCATGTATTGTTTCCGATAGGGGAAAGCGGTGGAAACACCCGCATGCTCTCAAGTGCCGCATCCTATAAAGCCAACAACAACAGCAAAGTGGGCGAAATAAAAATAGAGATAGGAAACCGTATTTGTCCATCCTGTGGAATGGAAACCCATGAATTCAGATGTGAGTGTGGCACCCATACAATCCCAAAACTTTTCTGCCCCCGTTGTGGCAGGGCTGTCAATAAGGACATCTGTCCAAAATGTAAGGCCGCCACATCCTGTGTAACCGCACACAACATAAATTTCAAAACGGTATACGATAGGGCATTTGAGAGGCTAGGAGAACGAAATAAACTGGAATCCTTCAAAGGGGTAAAAAGGATGATGTCAAAGCACATGACCCCTGAGCCTCTTGAAAAAGGAATCCTTCGGGCAAAACATGACCTTTTCACATTCAAGGACGGAACTGTCAGATACGACATGTCCGACCTTCCCCTGACACATATCCGGGCCGATGAACTGGGAACCACAGCTGAAAAACTTCTTGAAATGGGATATGAAACAGATATTCACGGCAATAAACTGGAAAGAGACGACCAGGTTGTAACCCTTAAAGTACAGGATTTGGTAGTGTCCCGGGGTGCGGCAGAGTACATACTTCAAACTACAAAATACATTGATGACCTGCTGGTGAAGTATTACGGACTTGAACCCTATTACAAAGCAGAAACTATAGAGGACATTATAGGGGTGATGCTAATCGGTTTGGCTCCACACACATCCGCTGGAGTCCTGGGCAGATTGGTAGGATTCACAAAATCATCTGTAGGATATGCACATCCTTTCTTCCATGCAGCAAAACGGCGTAATTGCGATGGTGATGAGGATTGTGTGATGTTGCTTATGGACGGCCTGATTAACTTTTCACATGAATACCTGCCTGATAAAAGAGGAGGAAAGATGGATGCCCCCCTTGTGCTTACAACCAGGATAGATCCCAGTGAAGTCGATAAGGAAGCACACAATATTGATGTTTGTTCCTCTTATCCCCTGGAATTTTATGAGACTACCTTGAATTATACAAATCCCAAGGAACTGGAAGAAACCATGGACCTGGTCAGCAGCAGGTTAGGAACCCCGGCACAGTTTGACGGATTCATGTTTACACACGATACTTCGGATATTGCCGCAGGGCCGGTCAAAAGTGCATACAAGACGCTGGGTTCGATGGTGGAAAAAATGGATGCCCAACTATCCCTGGCAGAAAAAATACGTGCAGTTGATGTGGCAGATGTGGCTGAAAGGGTTCTTGTATCGCACTTCCTCCCCGATCTTTTTGGCAACCTCAGGGCATTTTCCAGGCAGGGGATGCGGTGTGTCAAATGTGGCGGAAAATTCCGAAGGGCACCGCTTACTGGTACATGCCCGCATTGTGGCGGGAGAGTCATACTGACTGTTCATGAAGGAGCGGTCAAGAAATATCTTGAAGTGTCACTGAAGGTTGCAAAAAAGTATAATGTTTCAAGTTATACTCAGCAGCGCATCGAACTTATCGGATACGATATCGAATCTTTGTTTAAGAACGATAAATCAAAACAGATGGGACTTGCTGATTATATGTAATTATTGCACAGGAAGTCCAACTACGTTTATGTGCTGGATAAGCTCGGTGAGATTCTCGATTTCAAAAGAAAGAACTTCTTCCCTATCCAGACCAATGGACATTTCGCCGTCATAGGTGAGCTGGTCCGGACCTCGTCTGATAAATCTCTCCACACCGTCATTTGAAAGGATCGATTTTATCTCAGGATCATGAGCAAGCGTGCGCCCTGGAATCATTACAGTTTCTTTTATCTGCGACAGGTCAAGTGCCTGGAAATCCTCAATTGTGATAAGGCATCCAATATCTTTGCCTGTTGCCACAACATTGACAGGTGCATTCAGAGCCTCGAAAACTTCCTGTAATCTCGGCTGGGCAGCTTTACTGGTAACAATAGTCGCGGTCTTTGTAACTTCCGGGAGTTTGGACAGTGCTGCTTTGTCCATTCTTATAGCAAAAGGACAGCCAATAAGAGGATCTTCAAGAGGTGTACCGGTGATACGCAGATCAAATTTGTCTGCCGCATTTCTTACTATCGTCTCAAATTCCTCTATTGAATGTGTAGTGATGCCCTCCAGGACAGGGGAATTGCGCAGAATCAAACCTTCTTCACAACTGTTGGCAAAACGCATCAGTATTGCTCCCCTTGCACCCATTTCCTGAAGATCTGAAAGGGTTTCTTCCAGGATATTACCATCATTTACACCGGGAATCAGGACGATAGCGGCATATACATCACATTCTCCACAGAAGCGGCGAAGAATTTCAATTGAAACTTCTGGCTCAGGGTCATTCATGTACTTGGCCCTGAGTTGAGGGTCGGTGGCAAAAACCGTAAAAGAAACCTCACTGACACTGTTTTCAATGTAAAAGGAAGCGTCATCGGGATCATCAAAGCCTTTTCCGCTTGTGTATCCCAGATGAATGGGCTTTCCAAAACGAGAAAGTGAACTGACAAGTTCCTTGAGCGCGGGGTAGCAGCTGATATCCCCACCCCCACTGATGGTAAATTTATCCGGTTCAGAAGATGAAAAACGTAAATTCTGGGATACATCCCTCATTACAATCTGCAGAGGTTTAAAGCCGGGATAGGATTCCCTTATACTACGTGTACAGTAATCACATCCCTTTGCAAAAGGAAAACAGTGCTTGCAACCAAAAGGTGGTACTTCCTGTACCTTCTTAAAGTAACAATATGAGCAAAACCCGCGGCAATCAGTTCCCGGACTGCCTCCGATATCAGCAACTATCTCCATGTGACCAAGTGGTAGAAAAAGATATTACTAAATCTTTGTGGTTAATTAAGTAAATACTCAAACCCAATTGAATATATATCATGAATAATTATTGTGTATTCTGTCTAGCCAAAAAACGAATGCAAAAGTTTTAAAGGCAAAAACTCCATTGCTGACATGAATAAATTGAAGAAAACCGACTGGAAGGCATTCTCAACCCGAAAGTGCTTAGAGCATATCCTCGCTCAAGCGTGGTTGCTTTCCAAATGGGGATTTTCTTTCCATTAAAAAACTTAAAGGAGGAAAATACGTGTCTGACAAAATAGACATCTACGACGACAGAGGAAAACTCTTAGAAAGCGGCGTTGCAATTGAAGAGCTCGCTCCTACAAGGAACGCAGCAATTCAGCGTATCATCGGAGACACAAAGAGGACTGTAGCAGTCAACCTGGGAGGTATTCAAAAATCTCTCGCAACCGGTAAGATGGGCGGAAAGGCTCGCCACATGCCGGGACGTGAAATGGAACTCGATATTGTCGAAAATGCTGGCGCAATTGCAGATTCCGTAAAGGAACTTGTACAGATAGACGGTGACGACGACACAAACATCGAGACTCTCGGTGGCGGCAAGCATCTTCTTGTTCAGCTTCCAACCGCAAGGCTCACCGCCGGTGCTGATTACTCTTCCGCACTTACCGTAAGTGCAGCAGCAACCGTCCAGACCATTGTTGACATGTTCAACATTGACATGTTCAACGCACCTGTGGTCAAAGGAGCCGTTTGGGGCAACTACCCACAGACAATGGATATGGCCGGTGGAAACATCGCTTCAATCCTGAACATCCCACAGAAGAACGAAGGTCTGGGATACTCCCTGAGGAACATCATGACCAACCACATTGCTGCAATTACAGAGAAAAAAGCAATGAATGCAGCCGCACTGTCTTCCATCTTTGAACAGGCAGGTATGTTCGAAATGGGTAATGCAGTCGGAGAGTTCGAGAGACATCAACTTCTGGGATTTGCATGCCAGGGCCTTAACGCCAACAACGTAGTATATGATCTTGTAAAAGACAATGGCAAAGACGGAACCGTCGGTACCGTAGTACAGTCTGTTGTTGAAAGAGCAATTGAGGACAATGTAATCGAAGTCGACAACACTGCTCCTTCAGGTTACAACTTCTACAAGGCAAACGATGTATCCATGTGGAATGCATACGCTGCAGCCGGCCAGCTTGCCGCTACAATGGTAAACTGTGGTGCAGGCAGGGCTGCCCAGAATGTATCATCCACAATTCTGTATTACAACGATATCATCGAGAAAGAAACTGGCCTGCCTGGCTGTGATATGGGTAGGGCACAGGGTACTGCTGTCGGATTCTCTTTCTTCAGCCACTCTATCTATGGCGGCGGTGGTCCCGGTGTATTCAATGGTAACCACATTGTAACCAGACACTCAAGAGGATTCGCAATTCCATGTGTATCCGCTGGTGTATCCCTTGATGCAGGTACCCAGATGTTCTCCATAGAGAAGACATCCGGCCTCATCGGTGACGTATTTGGTTCAATCAAAGAATTCAGAGAACCAATAAAAGCAGTCGCTGAATCACTCTAAACGAGTCAAAAAGATTGAAGGTACCAATAATGGAAACTTCTGCTTCAGACACAAAAAAACCCATACAGATCGAGATATTCCCAAAGCGTATGATTAAACCCGATACCGTAGAGAGGCTGCTCAATAAAATTTGCAGTCTGGAAGGTATACTAAGGGCATTCATACAGGGGCCGCGCCTACCTACAAAAGTACCATTCGGACCTGCTGTCGGAACACCCGTACATCATCCATTAAGGACAAATGTACATTTTGGTGAGACCGAAATGGGCCTGGAAATACTTGTAGGGAGAATTACACTGGAA
The DNA here is from genome assembly GCF_001683555.1 of Methanohalophilus sp. DAL1. Lineage (NCBI taxonomy): Archaea > Methanobacteriati > Methanobacteriota > Methanomicrobia > Methanosarcinales > Methanosarcinaceae > Methanohalophilus > Methanohalophilus sp. DAL1. The sequence goes on from NZ_MAFX01000022.1 coordinate 59,031, forward strand.
CTTGCCGAAAAGGAAGTCATGGAAGAAATAAATGTGATTTGTGAAGACACACTTCCCTGCGGTTTTGACATTCGGGAAGGGCGTTTCATCCAGACAAGGCAAACAGTTTCAGATTATGCAAAAAGAGGCCCTAAAGCCGATCCTGCCTTATACGGTCTTTATGACCCGAAAAGCAAGGTCGAATCACAGGTGAACTTCCTGAGAACAAATGAAAAGGAATGATTCAGATGTTTGACCGGGAAACTCAGGTTGTAGATTGCAGACACGGAATGGGCCTTGGCAAAGGAGGCGGACTTGCCCAGAGAGGCACACTCTCCGAAGCCGGCAGAACCGACGTAGTCGCAGTTGCTATGAGTCCCGGAAGACGCCATATCACCAAGCCTGTTTGTGAACTGACTTACGGAATGCGCAAAGAAGATATACAGGTAAGTGTGCTTGTGCTCAATTCGGGATCAGGAGAACCCGATAAACAGATGAAATCTGGTTCCTTCGGTATCAACCCGGAGGAGATCAAACAGATAAACAGGCACAAGATGGCAGTCATTCATACAGGAAACATTCGTGATCACGTTGTCAGGAAAGTAAGGGAAATATTGGTCTATGCAGAAGTGCCGGCAGTGGTTGTCTGTCAGACAATCGTGGACTTTGAAGATTTTGCAAAGGCCGGTATCCATACTAGATTGGTAAAACCTCAAGATAAAAACATCCAGACAAAGGGAAAAGTGATGGAGATTGTGACTGGAGTGACGCGAGGAGAAACTTGTCCAAGAGACAAGTTAAACGAACTCGTCAAAGCAGTGAAATCCACAATGAAATCAATTGATAACAAAGGAGTGTAATCATATGGCATATGAAGCACAGTTTTATCCCGGAGCAACAAGTGTTGCGGAAAATAGAAGGAAACACATGTCCGGTAAAGTCGAAAAACTCAGGGAAATCTCTGATGATGACTTAACCATTATTCTCGGACACCGTGTTCCCGGTACAGATTACCCAAGCACCCACCCACCACTGGCGGAAATGGGCGAACCAGAATGTTCCATCCGCGAAATGGTAGAACCTACAAATGGTGCAAAAGCAGGTGACAGGATCAGATACGTACAGTTTGTAGATTCAATGTACAATGCACCTTCCACCCCATACTTCAGGTCCTACAACGCTGCAATTAACTTCAGAGGCGTAGACCCGGGTACACTTTCCGGCCGTCAGGTCGTAGAAGCCCGTGAGAGGGACATGGAAGAACTTGCAAAATTCCAGCTTGAAACCGAAATGACCTGCCCTGCACTTGCATGCCTTCGTGGTGCCAGTGTACACGGTCACTCCCTCCGCCTTCAGGAAGATGGTGTAATGTTTGACATGCTCGAAAGAGTACGTCTGGAAAACGGAACCATCATCGTCCAGAAGGACCTGGTAGGAAGACCAATAGACAAGAAGGTCGATCTCGGAAAACCAATGTCCGACGAAGAAGCTGCAAAAAGGACCACAATCTACCGTGTAGATAACGTCCCATACAGGGAGGACAAGGAAGTCCTCGAATGGGTACACAGGGTCTTTGAACAGAGAACCATGTATGGATACAAGCCAGCTGTACAGGAGTGAGTAAAATGGCAGACGACAGAAAAAGAATGTTCCAGAAAGATTTAGAAAATAAATTCACAAAGGAGCACGGCACCAACAAGATGGGCGGCGGCGACATTACGGATATGAGAATTCCATATTACCGCCTCGGTGTCGACCAGAACCCCAGGAAACTGGAAATGAAGAAAGTAGGTAAGGAGATTGCAGAAAAGAGGGGTCTTGCAGGCTACAACCCCATGATGCACTGCGGTGGTATACCCCTCGGTCAGAGAGCTCTTACACCATCCTTCATCTCCGGTAATGATGACATGATGGTCGAAAATGATGACCTTCACTATGTCAACAATGCTGCAATGCAGCAGATGTGGGACGACATACGCAGAACCTGTATTGTCGGTATGGATATGGCCCACGAAACCCTCGAGAAAAGACTGAGTATCGAGGTAACCCCTGAAACAATCAACCACTACCTCGAAGTGCTCAACCACGCACTCCCTGGCGGTGCAGTTGTTCAGGAACACATGGTAGAGACTCACCCCGCACTCGTTGATGACTGTTACGTGAAAATATTCACAGGTGACGATGAACTTGCAGACGAAATTGATGACCAGTTCCTCATCGATATTGACAAACAGTTCCCAGCAGAACAGGCAGAACAGCTCAAATCCTCTATCGGCAAGACTACCTGGCAGGCAGCCCACATCCCAACCATCGTATCCAGAACAACAGACGGAGGTCAAACCACAAGATGGACTGCAATGCAGATCGGTATGTCTTACATTGCAGCATACGGAATGTGTGCCGGTGAAGCAGCTGTGGCAGACCTTTCCTATGCAGCAAAGCACGCAGGTGTTGTTAACATGGGTGACATGCTCCCAGCAAGACGTGCACGTGCACCAAACGAACCTGGTGGTGTCACTTTTGGTAACCTTTCAGACATCATCCAGACCAGCCGTGTAAACCCGGATGACCCTGCAAACGTAACCCTTGAGGTAGTCGGTGCAGGATGTATGCTCTACGATCAGATCTGGCTCGGATCCTACATGTCCGGTGGTGTCGGTTTTACCCAGTACTCCACTGCTGCATACACCAACAACATTCTGGATGACAACCTGTACTATGACGTTGAATACATCAACGACAAGTATGACGGTGCAGCCGACAAGGGTATCGACAACAAGGTCGCCCCAAGCATGGATGTTATAAAGGATATCGCAACAGAGTCCACACTCTACGGTCTCGAGAACTACGAGAAATACCCTGTTGCACTTGAAGACCACTTTGGTGGATCCCAGAGAGCAACCGTCCTGTCCGCAGCCGCCGGTAGTGCAGGATCCCTTGCAACCGGTAACGCAAACGCCGGTCTCTCCGCATGGTATCTCTGTATGTACCTTATAAAGGAAGGTCACGGACGTCTCGGATTCTTCGGATATGACCTGCAGGACCAGTGTGGTGCAACCAACACATTCTCCTACCAGTCCGACGAAGGTCTGCCCCACGAACTCCGTGGTCCAAACTACCCGAACTACGCAATGAACGTTGGTCACCAGGGTGGCTACGCTGCAATCGCAGCCGCAGCACACGCCGGTCGTGGAGATGCATATGCACTCAACCCACTGATCAAGGTCTGTTTCGCCGACGAAATGCTCCCATTCGACTTCTCCCAGCCAAGGAAGGAGTTCGGACGCGGTGCGCTTCGTGAGTTTGAGCCTTCTGGTGAGAGATCCCTCATCATCCCGGCCAAATAAGCACAATATGAAGTAGGCGCCCTGCCTACTTCACCTACTATTTTATAACCCCCCCAATTAAATAGCTCAAAGCTTTTTTTATATGATGATCCTATTTGCTTTTGCCATAGTTACAACCATATAGTCAGGTGTTCCCATGACCGATAATACAGAGAAAAAAGTCATACCAGCAAAAGATGCCTCCATCAAACTTGCCAGCATAAATACACTCCTTAAAAATAAAGGGCTTGAAGCAATGGCAGAGGCCCTTGATCAAAATAGGAACTCAATACAAGAGGCAAACCGCAAAGACCTCGAAGCCGCTGAGCAGTTAAAAGATCAAGGGGAAATCTCACAGGCTCTTGTGGACAGGCTAAAAGTAAATGATAGCAAGATCGATGGAATGATCGCAGGTATAAAAGATGTCATGGAACTTGAAGACCCGACAGGCAAAACTCTCAGCTGCTTAGAGCTTGACGATGGACTGGAATTGTATCAGGTAAGTTGCCCGATAGGCCTTATAGGGGTTATTTTCGAGTCACGTCCTGATGTTGTTCCGCAGATCATGTCCCTCTGCCTGAAAAGCGGTAATGCAACGATCTTTAAGGGGGGAAGTGAGGCCTTAAATTCAAACCGTACTATTTTCAACATACTTAAAAATGCCCTGGAAGAAACCGGGGATATTCCTGCAACAGCCTTCCAACTGATGGAAACCCGGGAAGAGGTAATGGACATCCTGGCACTTGATTCCTATATAGACCTGCTTATACCCCGTGGGTCGAACGCTTTTGTGAAGTTCATACAGGATAACACCAGGATACCCGTACTGGGTCATGCAGACGGAATATGCCATGTCTATGTAGACAATGAAGCAGATATGGAAAAAGCGATTGATGTCTGCTATGATTCAAAAGTACAGTATCCGGCAGTGTGCAACGCAATGGAAACACTGCTTGTAAACAGTGATATCACAGGCAAGTTCCTGCCCGGAATGATCGAAAAATTCGTTAAAGCAGGTGTAGAGATCCGCCTGGATGAGAAAGCATACACTATTGCAGAAGATGCAGGCATCAAAGATGTAAAAAAAGCATCCGATGAAGATTGGAGCACTGAATATAATGATTTGATACTGTCTGTGAAAACGGTTGATTCAATAGGTGAAGCAATTGATCATATTAACAGGTACGGTTCCCATCATACGGATTGCATTGTCACCAAGAACAAGGACAAGCGCCGCACATTTGCCGATCTTGTGGATTCCTCAAGCGTCATGGTAAATGCCTCTACAAGATTTGCCGATGGTTTCAGGTATGGTAAAGGGGCAGAGGTTGGCATCAGCACAAATAAAATACATGCACGTGGACCTGTAGGAATGGAAGGTCTTTTGATATACAAGTATATTCTTCTGGGTAACGGTGACAGGGTATCCGATTATGCAGGAGATAATGCAAAACAATTTACCCACAGGAAACTGGATAAACAGATAAGCGACATCATTTGAAATAACATCCGGGGATTGTGATTTTGAGCAAGAGAAAAGTCATCCTTGACAACGCAAAAAAAGTTGTTATCAAAATAGGAACAACTTCAATAAGTAATGATTGTGGAGGATTGAATGAAGAATTCATGAAACATGTAGCCTCACAGATTGCATACCTCCACAGTCTGGGAAAAGAAGTCATTCTTGTCAGCTCTGGCTCCATAGGAGTGGGGATTGACCTGATGCAACTTGGCTGTAAGCCACGGGAAATTCCGGTCCGACAGGCAGCAGCAGCTGTTGGTCAAAATATTTTGATGCAAAAATGGATGGAGGCTTTTAGTACTTACGATCTCAATGTTGCTCAGATTCTTTTGACCTATGACTCCTTTACCAGCAGGTTAACCTATCTCAACCTTAGAAACAGTATATCCACATTACTGGAATATGGGGTAATCCCGGTTATCAATGAGAATGACAGTACCTGCGTGCACGAGATAGAAGCTACCCTTGGAGATAATGACAGGCTTTCGGCAATGGTTGCCAGCAAAATGGAAGCCGATCTGCTGATACTCCTATCGGATATTGATGGTTTATATGATAAAAATCCTAAAAGGCACAAGGATGCTGTATTACTGAAAACTGTGTCTGAGATTACACCAACTATAGAAAGTTATGGAGGGAGCCCTTCAAGTACAAAAGGGACCGGTGGCATGAGGACAAAGATAGATGCTGCCAAAATATGCAATATGGCAGGCTGCCATATGGTAATTGCAAACAGCTCTATCCAAAATGCAATCCTCAAAATAATGGAGGGTGAAGAAATCGGCACCCTGTTTTTAGCTGAAGGAGAAGTCCATAAGAACCGCATTCGATGGATTTTACTTGCTCATTCCTCAGGCACAATCGTGGTAGATGAAGGAGCCAGAGATGCGGTAAGAAACCGCATGAGTCTCCTGCCTTCGGGTGTAATTGGTTTAAAGGGTGATTTTGATCGCGGAGATATAGTAAAACTCGAGTGCAACGGGCAGGTATTCGGGAAAGGAATTACGGATTACACCTCAGATGAATTGCAGAAAATAAAGGGGAAACATACCAATATGATAGCAGATATCCTGGGATACAAAAATTATGACAATGTTTTAAACAAAGATAACATAGGGCTTTTTAAAGAAGGATTTAATATATAAGTATTAATATATAGCGTGTTAATAGCATCCTCACCAATATAAGCAAGGGATTTACAAAGACCTCTTGCATCCATCAAAGGTTTCAGCGATTTGCTCGCTAAAGGCGAGTAAGGAGTAATTAACAACAAGCAAAAAGACGCCTTGTTTACAATAATCAGGAATTGTGATAGGCTACAGCAACATGTCAAAGCTCTTCTCTATGCCAGTGAGGACTGCAGTCAGAACGTAACATACAATTTTAAAGATCGTGTATAAAGTCCCTTCTCGACAAGGTCCTGATACCTTGGCTTTTGCCCACTATAAATAAAAAGCAAAGAACAGTTTCAATCCTGTTCTTCAAAATACCTTTTTGCAAGTAGCGATGTTCCCGCAAGAGTAACTCCTGCCAGGAATATACCTATTAAGAGGCTTTCTGCATTGAAATCCTGCCAGGAATGGACAGAAGCCCACATACCACTTCTCGTAACAAAAGTTGCAAAAATTACAAGTATAAATGAGAAAATAGCCATTGCTGGCGCCAAGAACCTGAACTGTCCCTGTCTGCCGTATATTGTATGCAGATAAGCTGTCGCGGTTATCCAGGGAATCAGCGAAGAGGTCTCAACCGGATCCCAGCTCCAGTACCATGCACCCCAGCCAAGAACCTCATAGGCCCAGAAACCACCCAGACCTATCCCTGCAGTCAGGAATAACCAGGAAATCCGCATCCAGTTATTGGCGATTTTGCGCCAGCTGCTGTCATTAAGGAGCAGACCCGCAATAGCAGATGTAAAAGGAATAGTAAAAGCTGCATAACCCAAAAAAAGGATGGGAGGATGGATAGCCATCCAGGGATTGCGAAGCAGCGGATTCATGCCCTGTCCATCTGTTAGGTGATAGGGATGGATAAACGGATTCCAGTTGCTTACCATAATGGAGCCGGCTTTTGAGTAATATACTGCAAACGGATTGTCAAGTACAAGCAGCATGAGGAATACCGAAAGAATACCCAGGGACAGTATCCTTGTGACCGTGAATACGTTTCCTGTAGAAAAGCGGGAGGCATACCTGAGGACCAAAAGCATAACCGAAATGGCCCAGGCCCACAACAAAAGTGAACCTTCCTGACCTGCCCAGAAAGCTGAAAGACGATAGTACGTGGAAAGATCAAGACTGGAATGAGTATAAACATACTCAAAGAACGCGGCAACATCATAAAGATAGTACATCAGCATGACAGAGGCAACTGTGACCAAAACAGCACAGGTAATTTCAAGTCTTGATGAAAGTATCCGGTACTTCTCATCTTCCCTGCGAAAACCCAGGTATGAATAGACCATAGCAAGCAAACCAAAAAGAAATGCCAACCATATAATAATCATACCAAAATTCATGTGACCACCTCATTTTCACTGTCTGGCAACACTGTACTTCCAAGAAGCAGTATGAACATACCCCCAAGCATTATGTAAATACCAGCCCATAGAAAACTGATAAATGGAACTACCCGCAGATACAGGTCAACTTCTCCGGATTTTTCATCGAGGGCTTTGGGGGCAATAAAAACCTCTTCCATGATTCCGCGGTCAATATATGTAGAAGTATAGGTCTGCCTCCATTTTATATCGGTTATATACCTAACTGTACCCCTGTCAAACTCATTCCCGTCTTTGGAAATTATAAGACCAACATCCGTTGCATAGGATGAACCGGGATATTTGTCATAGGGAGTACCTTCAAAATTTGAGTTAATACCCATCACACTTACAGAATAAGGAATCCCTTCAAATGCCGTTTCTTCACCAATGCTAACTACAGCTGAATCTTCTACTTTCATTGCTGAACTGAAAATAGTACCGAATATCACCAGCAAAATCCCAATATGGATAATGTGAGCACCTATTCCCTTGAAACGGGATTTGCCACTGCGTTTTCTGGTAACATGAACCAACCGGTACAGCGATGCCGCAAAAACAACAAGCATGGGTATTATAGAAATGTCTACAAGCAGTTTCCCGGTCGGAGAAAACACTGCCATAAGCACAGACAATAGAATTATACCTCCAAGCAGGATACCAATATACCTGCTGGAGATATGGGTGACAAGCATGCAGGCACATAGCAGGATAACAAGTAAACCGGCAATCGGTGCTGCCCTGTTATTAAAATATGTTGCATCCATACCTATTTGCATACCACTTAGGAACTGAACCACGAGGGGCGTCAGCATTCCAATAGTTATCAAAGCTGCAAGTATCCCGAATGCTGTCACAGTTACGAAAATAAGGTTTTTTCTGGAAATGAGATTTTGGATATCCATGTAAACAAGCCTGTCCTGTAAGAAATATATTAGCAGAAAGGAAGTTTTTCAGGTATAAAGGAGTTTGCACATTTTAGTTCACACTGTTAATTGTTTAAACTGATAGCGATTCTACTCAAATAAATAAAGTTCAGGGATCTGTTCAAATTTCACCCCTCCATACAGGAATAAAACAGCAAACCCTTATATAAAAACGAAAATAACTGAGGTCAAAAGGGGCTGATCAAGACGCTTGATACAATTATTCTCGCTGTGTGGCTAATGGTGCCTGCCTACCTTCCAAGTCCTTTTGCAGCTCTTTTGGGAGGAGGAAGACCCATTGATGGCAAAAGGACCCTGGGTGACGGAAGAAGGATACTTGGTGACGGAAAAACGATAAGGGGATTTGTCGCCGGAAGTTTAATGGGAATCCTCGCCGGGATTCTACAAACGTGGATTGCCTTTACCAGAATCGAGTTTATGGGGATTAGATTACCACCTTTTGGGGTTACAATCCCGGATGCAATAATTCCGATTGCTACTCTTTCGATTGGCTCGCTCCTTGGTGATATGACAATGAGTTTTGTTAAAAGGAGGATCAATCTGAAAAGAGGAGCTCCTTTGCCAATTGCAGATCAGCTTGATTTTGTAGCAGGCGCCTGGATATTGACCTACCTGGTAGCCCCACAATGGTTTGTTGCAAATTTCACCCTGAATATCATTATAGTGTTACTTATACTAACACCCCTTTTACACATAGGGACCAATATAATAGGTTACGTACTTGGAATCAAGAAAGAACCCTGGTAACCTCAGGAGATTAATGCCATGCAGGAAAACAATGAGAAAAATGAACTCATAGAGGCTCTCAATAAGTGTGAAGCCCTCAAGTTCGGCCGGTTTACCCTTGCCTCGGGGAAAGACAGCAAATATTACGTAGATATAAAAAAGGCAATTTCAGACCCTGTAACCCTCAAAAAAATATCTGATATTGCTTCAGCCAGGATTGATCTTTCTAAAACAAGTCGTATTGGAGGAGTGGCCCTTGGAGGAGTTCCTCTTGCAACGGCTGTCTCCCTGAAAACAGAGATTCCCCTTTTACTCGTACGCAAGGATGCAAAGGCCTATGGAACCAGGGGAAGATTTGTAGGTGATCTGGAAAAAGGAGATAAAGTCATACTGATAGAAGACGTTACCACAAGTGGCGGATCTGTTCTTGAAGCGATCAATCTTCTCAGGGACTTCGGTGCCAGTGTCGATGAAGTGATTACCGTTGTTGACAGGGAAGAAGGAGCAGAAGCAAATTTGTGGAATGAAAATGTGACATTGAATCCGCTTGTGAAAGCATCCGATCTGCTCAAAGAAGAATAAGCAGCAAAAGCGGAAAGTATTTATCTAATTATCCGGAATGCTCTATTCTAATAATAATTGTTTACAACACAAATTTGCATAATATAAATGAATAATTAGCAACGTGTTTTATAGGATTTTTAATCAGAGAGGTCTACAGATGAATGTTTTGCTTATCGGTGGAGGCGGCAGGGAACATGCCATTGCTGAAGCCATCTCCAGAAGTAAGAGAGAGCCGCAACTGTATGCAATAATGAGCAAAAAAAATCCCGGTATAGCAAAGCTTTGCAGGGATTTCTTACTTGAAAAAGAAACAAATGTGGAAAAAGTGGTTGAATATGCCACTTCGCAAAAAATAGACATTGCATTCATAGGTCCGGAAGCACCTCTTGCAGCCGGCCTTGTAGATGCTCTTGAAAAAGTTAAAATACCTTCCGTGGGTCCGAAAAAGGATGTTGCCCAGATTGAATTCGATAAATCGTGGTCAAGGACTTTCATGAAGGAAGAAAATATCGAGGGATGTCCTGCTTTTAAAGTCTTCAATGATGAAAATGGATTGAAAGAATATATCGAGGAACTTGGGGATGTCGCCATAAAACCCGCCGGGCTTACCGGAGGAAAAGGCGTCAAGGTTATAGGTGATCAACTGCCGGATACTACAGATGCCTATGAATATGCACTTGGCATCCTCGAAAAAGATAGTGTGATTGTTGAGGAGAAACTGAAAGGAGAGGAATTCACCCTGCAGGCATTTGTGGATGGAAGCACTCTTGCCTTTACTCCCTGCGTACAGGACCATAAGAGAGCTTTCGAAAATGACCTTGGACCAAACACCGGCGGGATGGGAGCCTATTCCGACACCGATGTAATCCTGCCTTTCATGATGGTAGATGATCTGGAAAAGGCCAAAGCCATAATGCAAAAGACCGTAGAAAAACTCTGTGAGGTTACAGGAATTCCATATCAGGGCATCCTTTACGGCCAGTTCATTCTTACCAGTAAAGGACCAAAGGTTATAGAATTCAATGCGCGTTTCGGAGACCCCGAAGCTATGAACATAATGCCTCTGCTTGAGACCGATATACTTGATGTCATGGAAGCTATTGTGGAAGGGCGGCTGGAAGATCTCGATGTGGTGTTCAGCAAGAAGGCAACTGTGTGTAAGTACGTTGTCCCTGCAGGGTATCCGGATAACCCGGATTCAGATAAAGAAATAGTTTTCGGGGATATGGGCGATGCAATTTTGTTCTATTCCAGCGTAGATGAAAAGGATGGGAAAATCTATACCAGCACATCTCGCGCCGCAGCCGTTGTCGGTATCGCTGATTCCATAAGCAAGGCTGAAAGAATAGCACAGGATGCACTTGAGAATATCATCGGCGATTTGCATTCACGCCGGGATATCGGTACCCGGGCTCTTGTACGAAAGAAAGTCACACATATGAATAAAATAAGAGAGCAAAAACAGAGCTGATATAATGAAACATGTCCTGTCAATGACGGACCTTTCCAAAGAAGATATACTGGATATATTGGAGACTGGAGAGGATCTTAAAGAAAAGAGAATTAAGGGCAAGGTCACTGATCTACTGAAAAACAAAAGCCTTGCGATGATCTTTGAAAAATCATCTACCAGAACCCGGGTTTCCTTTGAGGTGGCCATGAGTGATATGGGCGGCCATTCCCTCTATCTTAACCAGAGGGACATGCAGATAGGAAGAGGAGAAACGGTTGCAGACACCGCAAAGGTCCTTTCCGGGTATGTAGCAGCTATTACTGCCAGGGTGAACAGCCACTCAACCGTGGAAGAACTCGCAGAACATGCTACTGTGCCTGTGATCAATGCCCTCTCCGATAAGGAACACCCCTGCCAGATCCTGGCAGACCTGTTGACAATCAAGGAGTACAAAAGCACACTGGAAGGCCGGAAACTTACCTGGGTAGGCGATGGCAACAATGTGTGCAATTCAATGATACTGGGTTGTGCCATGGTAGGAATGGAGATTGCTGTGGCCTGTCCTGATGGTTATGAACCGGACGATGATATCGTAAGTATGGCACGTGAAATGGGGGGTAAGGTTGAGATCCTCAGGGATCCGATAGAGGCTTCTACTGATGCTGACGTTCTCTATACCGATGTCTGGATATCCATGGGAGACGAAGGGGAAAGGGATAAAAGGCTGAGTGACCTGGCGGATTACCAGATTAACAGTAATTTGCTTGATGTCGCAAAGAATGATGTGATCGTCATGCATTGCCTACCGGCCCACAGGGGAGAGGAGATATCGGCCGAAGTTATGGACGGTACCCATTCCGTAGTTTTCGATCAGGCAGAAAACCGGTTGCATGCACAGAAAGCCCTGATATTGAAACTTATCGGATGAGAAGTAACTCATCCGTTTGTTCCTTTTTCATTTTAGTGATCCTTTATATTTTTTAATGCCATGCTCAGAGTCACCCCTCGTTGGAAAAACCAGGCAAAAGAGGCTATATAGAAGCCATGCGTTCTGTTGATAAGGGAGAAATGCAAATTCTAACCCTTGCCGGAGGTTAAAACTTCCGGCTTACAACCTCCAAAAACAGACTCCTATATTTAGATGTCAGGGTGAAATATCCCTGACTACTATTCATCCAAGACCAAAACCCTTAAGAATCAAAAGCCCTATCTATAGCCAGAAATCGTGTGCGAGGGTTGCCCAGCCAGGCCAAAGGCGATAGGTTCAGGGCCTATTCTCGTAGGAGTTCGAGGGTTCGAATCCCTTCCCTCGCACCAAATCCTAATTTTTAACGTACTGCCTCCGTGCCATCAACGTGGTGTTTAGACAGTTTCGTACAGTCGTTCTTGCATTTGGTTGATGTCATTGGGGTTCAGGCCAAATGTATCCTTGAGGATCCTTTCAACTCCCATAGTAGTTATTATACCATTGGAATTAAGCATTTCTGCCCGGATGGCCTCCGTGAAATCCTCCACGGTAACAGAATCCGTCACAAGGATTTTAAAGATCTCCAAGGAACCACGGTACTCTTTCACCTTGACACCGAGATTGTGATAACTTTACTTACACCTGTGCGTTCAGCGATGGATTTTACCTGTACTCTTTCACCTTGACACCGAGATTGTGATAACTTTCTTTCTTGCAGTGGGGGCATGTGGTGAGTGTGTAAATATCAATTCCTCCGATTTTCAGATTTTACCTCTATGTATGTCCAACATGTAGGCACAGAAACCGCGGATATGGGAAGTTTCGCCAAACTTTTCCAAATGCTCAAGGAACTCAACACCTACCTTTTGCACTAGATCTCTGGATGCAACACGGTGTTCAGGGGGTATATCTTTAGATGTCATACTATTGACCTCAGTTTCTTTGGTAGATCTCTCATTCTGTACTTGCTCAAATAAACCGTTTCACTTTCATACTTTTGTGGGTTGGCCTTCTGGTATATCCTGTGGAGTTCTTCCAGGGAAACATCCTGCTTGAACATGTGGTCATGGTTACATTTCCACACAAGGCCTATACCGTCTTCAGTAGTCCGGACGCTGTGGCAGTCGCACAGATCGCCACACATGCGGCATTCACGGCTTCCTTTCTTTTCAGTGTGGTCTATCAAGCCCACCAGCCATTCATCGAATGGTTGCTTAACGGTCCTCACAAAGACCGTGCCTTTACATCCTTTTCTTGTGTTTGCCATAATATTCCTCTTTGTTTACTGATTACAGTATACAGTATATAGTAATCACTATATATAGTTTGCTGTTTGTGGTATACAGCATTAATTATAAATGCAATCGAACCATATTCTCCCCGGTGATTCATTTATGAAAGAACAACCAAGAACCGAAAACAGAGCCCGCTTTGCAGTACAGTACACAGATGAGGATTTTACCGAAGCTGTTGAAGAAGCACTTGAAAAAGCAACTGTTTCTGCTTCAGATGTTGCGGAAATTGTGGGATGTAATCCCAGGTACGCCAAGGACAGGCTGTTGAAACTTGCAGAAGAGGGCAAACTCGAGGCAGAAATGAAAGGTAAGGGCTGGGGCTTCAGGTTGGCCAGGGATTGAAGACGAAACAGATATGTACAGGTCTAACGGTTAACAGATGTACCTGGTCCTGTGAGGTAGACTATTGAACATAAGACAATTCCACGAAAGCCTGCAGACAATAGATATCGATAATATAACGTTTAGCAAGCATTTCGTGAAAAGAACCAAAGAGCGAGGATTAGACCATCTCACCGATCTGGCCACTTCACATAACATGATATCCACAGAAGATCCTGCAGGGATTGTGGACCAGGAAAATAACAAATTTCAAGTACTTTACAGGCATAACGATAAATACGACGTGGTTATTATCATTGCAGTAAGAAGCACCAACCCCTTCAAGGTTTCATTGGTGACATGTTTTCCACGGGAAGTTGAAAGGAGGATCAAGTAAATGAGCGGCGATGTAGTTCATTATGAACATAGTCATTTTGATTACGATTGGCTAAATGACAGCATGTACATTTATCCCCGGGACCGTAAATACAGATCCTCATTGATGTTAGATGATATCATCCTTGACGTGGACGAAAATAACAAGTTTGTCGGGATTGAAATACTTGATGCATCCAGGAAATTCAATATCAGTAAATATGAGATGCGTGAACCTGTGGAACTGAATGTTAATTTTGAAGTAGAAGACGGTAAACTTACTCTCAACCTTAAAATGACTTTTGTAAAAAGGAATCATCCCGTTGCAAAGACTGTTTCCGTTACAGGTAACAACGAGATGAATTTGTCCCCAGGGTCAACCACCCTGGCACTGGCATAAATATCATTCACCGGTATCCAGCAGATGTCGGCTTTTTCCTACCCGTTCATCTCCCGGATGCACCGGCTCCACATGTGCCACTTTCTTTTTCTTATCTTTGTCTTCAATTTCTTGCTCTTGCTTATTCTCTTTTTCCACCATAATAGACCACCTATACATAATTAGCACTGATTAAAGATAGTAGAGGCTGAGAACTCATCCCCTAAAATCAGATGATGATACCACTATATCTACATTCCTCTTGCGCGGCCCATCCAGTTCCACAAAAAAGATACTCTGCCATGTACCAAGTTCAATGTTTCCTTTCCTCACAGGCATCGTTTCGCTGTTTCCCAGGAGAACTGCTCTTAAGTGGGCATCTGCATTGTTATCTATCCTATTGTGATAGTAGTCTGCATTTGAAGGAACCAGTCTTTCCAGCAATTCCATAATATCAGAAACCAGGCCCGACTCGTGTTCATTGACAATTATCGCACACGTTGTGTGGGAAGTACTAATCGTACACATTCCTTCATCGATATTACTGCTTCTCACTACACCGGACACTTTATCGGTAATATCCACGATTTCAACACGCTTACTGGTGGACAATTGCATATAATCCTCCATTATCAACTCACAAATCATCACTGAATGCTTTTTCAACTACTCCTGCTGCTATATTTTCAGCTAGATGGCGTCTATAGTAGGGATAGGTTACAAGACCCTTTGTAGTATCATTAAAGGTGAGTTGCCCATGTCGCAATAGCTGATAACCATCCATAGAAGAAAAGACAACCGGCTTATCATAATCATCAATCAGCATATCCAGGTATTCCATGTTGCCTGTGCGGGAATAAACAAATTCCACATCCATAGTTGCAGTTGAGTAAAACGGATTGTAGAAAATATCTGGTTTATTAACAACAACAGCAAGTGCAGTACTGTCATAAATAACCGGTTGCATTGAAACTGTTTCCACTTCAAATCCTTTTTCTTCAAGAAGGTCTGCAATCTCATCTTCAAGAATTACAGAAAATCCATTCTTGCCATTTAAATCAAGGTAAACAACACCTGTCGGAGCCGGATCGGATGAATCGGGCTGGGAGAATGAATAGCCACTTATCTTTTGATCGACTCCTGTATTTGAAGTAGAAGCGCTTGCATCCACAAATGCCAGAAATAGCGCAAATATTACAAAAACGACAAATGAAACTATCAGAATACGACTATTTATTAGGTTCATAATTGATCACAAGGTCCCCTACCCATCTCTCACATCAAAATGAACAGTTGCAAATATATAAATTTTATCTGACAAAGTATCATTTGCGTGCAAGGGAATAATCTGCCATTATTTCCAGATATTCCTGATCATATTCAAGAAGTACAGATTGGAACATTGCAATATGAAGTTTTTCTTCCCTGGCAATATCCAGAAGCACCGTACGTAGATTATCATCATTTGTCAGGCCAGCCATCTGTTCATAGATATTGACCGCATCGAATTCTGCGATTATAGCTGCCCTTAATACCTCTTTATCTATATCTTCTGAATCTAGTTCTTCAAGTATTGCAGGAATTTCCGATAACAACTTTCAACCCCCATGAAAGAGAAGTGCTCATTTTATAAATAATACAAGGAAACACAGGAAACAGCAAAATGGAAGCAGGAAAATGAAAAAATGACACCCCCCTTATAGGGGTGTATCAAATCTTAGTTCTGCTTGATGTATTCTATCATCCGGGGTGTCAAAAGCGGTGCAATCTGTGGGAGCATGTTGGGCATCAGATTCTCCATCGCTTTTGGCATCAGGTCCGGGAGCTGTTCTTCCATGTAATCGGGCATCTGGACATGACGGGTAACTGCTTCAAGCATATCCGGCATGACCTTCGGCATCAGGGAAGGCAGAAGCATCGGCATCATTTTGGGCATCATCGGTGCCATTAGTTTATCCATACCCGGTACATACTTGACCGTTTTCATCATTCCCCTCATATACGAAGGCATGGCCTCCATCATCTGTGGCATCAATTCCATCATCAGATTGGTCATGTTCTCAGGTTTCATAAGATAGATCATCTGCTCAAAGGCAGCCCAACCCACCAGAGCATCATTTGTAGTATCAGCAATATCATACCCCATACTACGGGCCACGGTTGCACCCAGGTCCTGCACATCCACAGGGATATTGCTCTTCTGTGCAGACACACGCAGCTGCACCTGACAACATGGGCAGGCGGCAAGCATAATATCCGCACCCACGGCTTCGGCTTCTTTCAGCCGCACACCACCAATTATATTGGCAACGTCAGGCTCGCTCACCAGGGTCAATACTGAACCACAGCAATGTCCGTTTTCCCTGTTGTGCTCCATCTCACGGAAGTCAACACCGGGAATGGCTTTTGCAAGCTTTCTGGGTGGCTCATAGATACCTCCGGCACGCCCCATGTGACAGGCATCATGGATAGTAACGGTCTTTTCAAGTGGAACCTTGAGTTTGGGTTCAAGTACATCCATCCTTTCAGCAAGTACTTCGGAATAGTGCTTGACTTCAAAATCATAATCAATTCCCAGTTTTTCGGCCCACTGGCGGTAATAGGTATGCCACACGAACCAGCATGCTGGACAGGAAGTAATTACAGTTTTTACACCTTTTTTCTTCATATTGCCCACATTCATTTTCATGATGTTTTCGAAAACATCCCACTTCCCGGCTGCAAGCATCGGAATACCACAGCAGGATTCTTCCTTGCCCAGAATAGTATAATCAATTCCGGCATCCGAAAGCATGCGAGCAGAAGCTTCTGCGATATCTTTTTCCACAAAAGAAGCCGTACAGCCAGCAAAATAGGCATAATCTGCCTTTTCCTTGATTTTGGGTTTGAGGTCCTCAGGAACCCACTCATCCCTGCCCTGACGGTATTCCGCCCAGATATTGCGTTCCTTGTTCAGACTCTGAGCCATGATCTCAAATGGCGGGAAGGTCATCTTACCACGCTGCTGAACAAGATTTTCCCTCAGGCGCAACCATGAATTCTCAATGGGAAGATCCAGCTGGCACCGTACATCACACAATTCACAGGTAGTACATGCAAGGAAAGTATCTGTCTGTTCCTGATTAATCTCATCCCTTCCGGCCAGGTATTCCTTGATAAAGAACCATTTACCCCTGGGGGATTGAGATTCCCATCCACGCCCGTAATACTGATCACATTCGTTTACACAATAGCCGCACTGTGCACAGGTATAAGCGTGGGAAATTATGTCACCAGGAATGTTTTTCTGATCTTTGAAATCAGTCTTATCCACTCCTGACATGTTACCCACAAAGCGCATCAGAGGTTCCATTTTACCTGCCATTGAAATAGCAGAAGTGAATAATCCCCTGCCGGTAAATGTCTCAGGATTCATGATATCTGAGGGGTCAAGCTCCTTTTTGATATCCATCAATTGTTTGAGCATCTCACCGTAAACTTTTTCAGCCTGACCCGCGAAATAGAGACCCGAAGCATACATCCTGCCTCCGTTATCTTCAGCGATCCTGATGATACTGAGAGCCAGGGTGAATGCCATATTGAACTTGAAAGACCTCTCCGAATGAGGAATGAAACAGAGGAGTACGACTTCGCCATCCCGCGAAACCGTCCCTTCGATCAATACAGGCAGCGAAATTTTTTCGTTAATCTCATTGATTACCGTACTGACCTTGTCCTGTGGCACTACTACCTCTGCCGGAATAAAAGAAGGTCCAAGCCTTTTGACTTTCATCGTCCGGAACCATTCACCAGTTTCATGTTTTGAAATTTGCTCAGGAAGGATGGAACCACCGGCTTCTTTGATGGCATCTTCAAGACCACCCACATCCCTGTTATCCGGATAGAAAAAATTACAGATATAAGCTTCAGGTAAATCGACATCATCCAGCACAATGGGTTCACCATGGTGCAATTTTTGAGGAGCACGATTTTTCATGTCAGCAAAACCCGGATTAATAAATGATATGGACCAGAGCGCAATGTTGCGCTCATCAATCAACTGCAGAGCCTTTTGTAGAGCATCAGGATTCTCAAAACTTGCAGAAAATGCTTTTGTTTGTCTGTGTGGTCGTATCTTGAGGGTGACCTGTGTAATAATACCAAGCACACCCAAATTGCCTGCAATCTTTTGCAGATCATTTCCTTCGAACTCACGCACCTTACCCTCGGGAGTTACCAGTCGTGCGGAAAGCATTGTTTCCTGTGACCAACCGTACTCATAACTTCCATAACCCAGACCGTTCTGCCCAAGCCAGCCGCCAACGGTTGCTGCCGGTGCACTTGAAGGCAGGGCACAGACAGAAAGATCAACATGATTCAGTTTGGATTCCAGTTTTTCCCAGACGATTCCCGCCCCGACTGTTGCTGTCAGTTTTTCCCTATCAATATCATAAATCTGGTTTAACCTGCCGACATCAGCAATGATTCCTCCCTTTGTAGGAATCACACCCCCATAACCGGATGTAGCTCCAGCCCTGGGAACTACAGGTACTGAATAGCGGGAAGCAAAATCCATCAAATTGACAACATCATCCTCATCCCTGAGTTTAACAATCGCAGCAGGTTTTGCTTTTCCAAGGAGTCTCTTTGCCATGGAAGGCAAAGCTCCTACATCATGGTTATAGAAATGACGTTCCCTGCGACTTAAATTGACCCTTTCCCCGAAAAGATCGGAAAGTTCCTTTTTCTGCTGTTCTGAAAACTCAAAGATTTGTTGTGACATAAATACCCTCCATTGATAATTATGAACTATATACTATATAAAGTAAACATGGTATATAATGGTTGTGGGTACACCATACAAAACCTGTGTTTCGTTTCTTGTTCTGTAGCATTAAAAAATACAAAAAATACTCATGAATAATACGCAACAAATATTTATAGAATTAACTGCTACGAAAATGAATAATAATAGCACTTAATATGAGATTATGAACAATTATTAATTACTACAAATTTGAAGATGATTGTATGCATAGAACAAAAATATTACTCACACTGGCAATATTAGGAATTATTCTAGTATCCTGTGGATGCATGGATTCTTCTGAACCACAAAATAAAGGAAATGAAGGGAATAATGAAACGCTCACCATAACAGATTCTTATGGAAGACAAGTAGTGATAAACGATAACATCGAGCATACTATTTGTGTGGGACCGGGCGCATTACGATACCTGTGTTATCTTGGAGAACAGGACACAGTTGTCGGAGTGGAGGACATTGAACAATGGGAGGAATCCATCGATTCTCCTGAAAGACCATACAGGATCGCAAACCCCCAGTTCGCAGATTCTGAAAAATATCCCTATATTGGCGCTTTCAGGGGTAAGTATGATGCAGAATCCATTCTGACTCTTAACCCGGCTCCTGATGTTATATTCTATACATATTCCAGTGCTGAGGATGCGGATAAATTATCTTCTGATGTCGGAATACCGGTAGTTGGCCTGAATTATGGCAATACCGGGGATGAAAACATGAAACAATCCCTCCAGATCATGGGCAAGATAATGGACAAGGAACAAAGAGCCAACGAAGTAATAACTTTCTTTGAAGAAGAAATTGCAGAACTCAATGAGAGAACTAAGGATAAAGAAACTCCCACTGCATATATAGCAGGAATTAATTCCCGAGGGTCACACGGCATTCTTTCCACACAGCCGGATTATCCCCCTTTTGAATATGTTAATGTCAACAATGTCGCTTCCGGCGTTTCAAAAACCGGAGATTGGGAAGGCTACCAGATAGGAGATGATGCCCTTTTTAAATGGGATTCCAATCCGGGTATCGATTACATTTTCGTTGATCTGGGTACCTATGAATTTTCGGAGAATGGGAATACCCATACAAATGAAAAGTACGGCATTAGTTCTTTTGCAACCGGCGGGGTTTATGCTGAACTGGATGCGGCTAAAAACGATGAAATTTATGGAGTTATGCCTTACAACTGGTACACAACAAATCACGGAAATGTGCTTGCAGATGCATGGTATGTAGGAAAAGTTGTCTATCCTTCAGAATTCCAGGACGTAAGCCCTCAGGAAAAAGCAAATGAGATCTATTCATTCCTCTATGCAGAATCGCCTGTAAATGAGGATATCTACGAAACTATGACCGACAACTTCGGCCATGAGTTTGGACAGATTTCCTTTGAATAATACTATCAGGGGATTACATGGAATATTACTGCAAAAAAGATGAGGATGAAGTGGGGACACTTCCTGAAAAATACCGAAGTTACATTGACAGGAAGACCTCTTTTATTCTCCTTTCAGTATTGTTGACCGGAGGAATATTCCTGTATTCTCTTTCAGTGGGGAATGCCGACCTTACAATCTCTGACATAACTCGCACGATACTTGGAATGCCAGCTGAATTAACACATTCCAAATCAATTATCTGGAACTTGAGAATACCACGGGCTGTTGCTGCAATAATTGCAGGTGTCGCCCTTTCGATATCAGGGGTTGTATTGCAGTCCATCCTGCGCAACCCTCTTGGATCACCCTACACACTGGGAATTTCCCATGCAGCAGCTTTTGGAGCCACCCTTTCAATTCTGGCAGGTACACGCAACTGGCTGCCTATAGTTGACCTTCCTTATATGACAACAATTTCAGCTTTTGCCTTTTCCCTGATATCAACTTTAACAATCCTGGCAATTGCAAAATACAAAAATGCAACCCCGGAAGTGCTCATACTTGTTGGAGTGGCATTGAGTTCGTTGCTTACGGCTGCAACAATGCTGTTACAGTTTTTTGCAGATGACTCAGAACTACCGGAAATAGTGTTCTGGACCTTCGGAGATCTTGGAAGAGCTTACTGGGAAAGTATCTACATAATGGAATTTATCACACTGCTAGCTTCAGCCTATTTCTTCTATAATCGCTGGAACTATAATGCGATTGATGCAGGAGATGAGGTCGCCAGGGGACTGGGAGTGAATGTTGACAGAGTGCGCCTGACAGGAATGCTGGTGGCATCACTGGCAACTGCAGCAGCTGTGTCTTTTCTTGGAATAATAGGATTTGTCGGGCTGGTGTGCCCGCATATCGCCCGCCGGTTTGTAGGAGATGACCAGCGCTTCCTGATACCTTCTGCCTGTATTGTAGGCGCGGTTCTTCTGCTTGCTTCTGACGTTGCAGCACGCCTGATAATTGCACCCTATGTACTCCCTGTAGGAATAATTACTGCATTCATGGGGGCACCTTTGTTCCTGTATCTGCTTATCCGGGGGTATAGCCACTAATGCTAAAAATAAGAGAACTTCAGTTTGACTATAAAAAAAGAGAAGTACTCAAGGAAATTGAATTTGACCTCAACCCCGGAGAAGTACTGACAATTCTGGGACCTAATGGTGTAGGGAAAACCACATTGCTTCGCTGTATCAACACAATTCTTACTCCAAAATCCGGAAGTATAATTGTAGAAGGGGAAAATGTTCTGGAACTTCCCCGAATAGAAATCGCAAAAATGCTCGGCTATGTTCCCCAGAATACAGAACCCAGTCGTCTGACAGCATTTGATGCGATATTACTGGGGAGGAAACCTCACATCGAATGGGGTATGAAAGAAAAAGACATGAAAATTACCCGTCAGGTAATATCGGACATGGGGATGGAAGAGCTTGCATTGCGCTACATTGATGAGATGAGCGGCGGTGAATTGCAAAAAGTAAGCCTTGCCCGTGCATTGGTGCAACAGCCCCGAATACTCCTGCTGGATGAACCCACAAGCAGCCTGGACCTGAAAAACCAGCTGGGTATCCTGAATACTGTTGTAGAGGTTGCCAGGAAAGAACACGTTTCAGCAGTAATAACCATGCATGATATTAATCTGGCAATTCGATATTCCGATCGTTATGTCCTTATTAAAGATGGGGAAGTGTTTGCACACGGCAAGGAAGAAGTAATCACACCTGAAAATATCGAAGCTGTTTATGGGGTAAAAGTGACCATTGGTGAGGTGAGCGGCTATAAGATGGTAGTTCCTGTGGAGTGATAGGAAGCGGCTATTATTCATAAAGAATATCATGGGTACGCCTGTACTGCTAACCCAAACATAATTATAATTAAAAGCAATCTGTAGTTCCATTAAAACCAATCATCTGAAATTATAGTCACAAAAGGAGAATATCAATGGCCATCCATCCCATAGAATACCGGTACGGAACCGAGGAAATGAAACATGTCTGGAGTGAGGAAAACCGCCTGGTATGTATCATGAAAGCAGAGGCAGCCCTTGCAAAAGCAGAAGCTGATGTGGGATTAATCCCTGAAGACGCCGCTAAGATAATAGAACAAAGTATTGAAAATGTGGAACTCAAAAGGGTCAAAGAAATCGAAGATGAGATCCATCATGACATGATGGCAGTTGTGCTTGCCATCTCCGAAAAATGTGAGGAAGATGCCAGTAAATGGGTACATTTCGGTGCAACATCAAACGATATGCTGGATACGGCTACAGGTCTCCAGATGAAAGATGCCATTGAAGTAATGGAACCAAAAATCAGACAACTACTGGAAGTGCTCCTGCGTCAGGCTGAAAAACACAAAGAAACTGTATGTGCGGGCAGAACCCACGGACAGATCGGCGTACCAACAACATACGGCCTGCGTTTTGCAATCTGGGCAGCCGAGATTGGCAGGCATATAGAGAGACTTGAACAGCTCAAGCCCAGGGTAGAAGTAGGCCAGATGACCGGGGCTGTAGGTACCCAGGCTGCTTTTGGTGAGAAGGGTATTGAAATCCAGAAAAAAGCGATGGAATATCTTGGGATCACAGGTGTGGATGTCTCCAACCAGATTATCCAGAGGGACCGTCATGCGGAATTTGTTATGTGGATGGCAAATGTCGTAACAACACTGGATAAAATTGGTGTTGAATTACGAACACTGCAGAGAAGTGAACTTGCAGAAGTCGAGGAAAGTTTCGGCAAAAAACAGGTAGGCTCCTCTACGATGCCTCATAAACGCAACCCAATCAAATCCGAACAGATATGCGGGCTTGCAAGAATTGTACGCTCCATGATTGAACCTGAACTTATGAATAATACACTATGGGATGAGAGGGATCTTACAAACTCTTCATGTGAAAGGGTTGTTTTCCCTGAAACATGTGTGCTAACCGACCACATCCTGAAACTCGGAATCCATGTGACCGATAACCTGCACTTTTATCCGGAAAACATCAAGCGTAACCTTGAATTGCTCAAAGGACTTAATATGGGCGAGGCGGTCATGATAGAACTTGCAAAAAGAGGTGTCGGCAGACAGGAAGCCCATGAGATAGTACGTACAGCTGCCATGCAGGCCCACGAAAGCGGAAAACACCTGCGTGAAACTTTGCTTGCAAATAAAGATGTATCCGGCTATCTTAATGGAGAGGATGTCGAGAAACTTGTTGATCCTTACCGATATACCGGTACCGCAGTTAAGCAAGTTGAAATTACAGTTGAAAAGTTAAGAAAACAATACCTGTGAGGGATTTAATGGAAATTGAAGACGCAGTAAAGTTCCACGGCCATCTTTGTCCCGGATTATCTCTGGGGTTCAGGGCTGCAAAAGCAGCAGAGGAACATTTTAAAAACATTAGGGCAGAGGATGAAGAGCTCGTGTGCATAGTTGAAAACAAGTCATGTTCTGTGGATGCCATACAGGTGGTCAATGGATGCACCTTCGGGAAAGGTAATCTGATATACCGTGATTTCGGCAAACATGTGTACACTTTCTTCAATCGGGGAGACGATAAAGCTCTGCGGCTCGTGGTGAAACCTGATGGGATGAAAAATGATGAAGAACATCAGAACCTGTTTCCAAAGATCAGGGAAGGCAGTGCTACAGAAGAGGAAGAAAAAAGGTTTAAGCAAAAACATGAAGAAAAATCCCATGAAGTCCTGAACATGCCTCTTGAAGAGCTGTTCAAAATTGAGGAAATCGAAATAAAACCGCCTGAAAAGGCAGTTATTTTCCAGACCCTCATCTGCAGTGAATGTGGCGAAGGAATGATGGAAAGCCGGGCAAGAGTTATGAACGGCAACTTTTACTGCCTTCCATGTTTTGAAAAATATGATATATGAAGGAATCAGCGATCAAGCTCTTCCTTCTCTTTTTCATTCCTTAGTATTTTGCATAGTGTTTTCTTATATTCTACCTGGGTTTTAAACCTGGCCACATCAGGAGTGGGCTCCCTGCCTTCCTGATGTGACATGATGCCCCCCAGATATTCGAGGTCATTCTTGATATTCTTGCAACGGATTTTTCTTACCATATAAATACACCCCCGGTAAGGCCGGTAACCAGTATTTTGGTCATGTAAATTCTTTCCTGAAAGAAAATAAACCTTGTGCCCGAGTTCTCAGGAGAGAATGTTTTTCAAAAATTCACCGGTATAGGAACCTTCGACCTTTGCCACATTTTCAGGAACCCCTTCTGCAACAACAAGTCCTCCACCTTCTCCACCTTCAGGACCAAGGTCAATAATCCAATCTGCAACCTTGATAACATCCAGATTGTGCTCTATTACAATTACTGTATTTCCTCCCTCAACGAGGCGCTGAAGCACTTCAAGTAACTTCCTGACATCATCAAAATGCAACCCTGTGGTTGGTTCATCAAGAATATAGACCGTTTTACCGGTAGAGCGTTTACTCAACTCAGTAGCAAGTTTGACACGCTGGGCTTCCCCACCGGAAAGCGTGGTGGAAGACTGACCGAGTTTGATGTAGCCCAGACCAACGTCAAAAAGCGTCTGTAACTTACGTTTTATTTTTGGAATGTTTGCAAAAAAACCAAGAGCCTCTTCCACTGTCATATCCAGTACATCGGCTATGCTTTTATCCTTGTAAGTTACCTCAAGGGTTTCCCTGTTGTACCGTTTGCCATGACAGACTTCACAGGGCACATAAACATCGGGCAAAAAGTGCATTTCAATAGTGATTATTCCCTCCCCGCCACAGGTCTCACAACGGCCTCCACGTACATTGAAACTGAAACGACCCGGTTTATAGCCGCGGGATTTGGAAAGTTTTGTCTGGGCAAATAATTCACGTATGGGTGTGAAGAGATTGGTATAGGTAGCCGGATTGGATCTGGGAGTCCTGCCTATGGGAGACTGATCTATTGTAATTACCTTGTCAACATTTTCAAGACCTTC
The DNA here is from genome assembly GCF_001683555.1 of Methanohalophilus sp. DAL1. Classification (NCBI taxonomy): domain Archaea; kingdom Methanobacteriati; phylum Methanobacteriota; class Methanomicrobia; order Methanosarcinales; family Methanosarcinaceae; genus Methanohalophilus; species Methanohalophilus sp. DAL1. The sequence goes on from NZ_MAFX01000022.1 coordinate 84,621, forward strand.
GATAGCGGAATATTTTCCTGTTCTCTCCCTGGCACGATTGAGTTTGCGGGCTAACACTTTATTCAGGGTTTCATTGATAAGTGTACTTTTACCTGACCCTGAAACCCCGGTTACACATATCATTACTGAGAGAGGAAATTCCACATCGATTTCCTTGAGATTGTTTTCAGCAGCACCAATCAGTTTAATGAAACCCTCAGGAGTACGCCGTTCCGAGGGCACCGGAATCTCCAGTTCCCTTTTGAGATATCTCCCCGTGAGAGAATCCGGGTTTTGCATAATTTCCACAGGAGTTCCCTCCGCTACCAGGTCTCCACCATGAATACCGGCACCTGGTCCCATATCCACAACATGATCGGCACTCATTATTGTTTCTTCATCATGCTCCACAACAATAACGGTGTTACCGATATCACGTAAGTGTTTGAGAGTGTTGATAAGCCTGAGATTATCCCGCTGATGCAAACCAATACTCGGTTCATCCAGAATGTACAGTACCCCCATCAAACTGGAGCCTATCTGAGTGGCAAGACGGATACGCTGGGCTTCCCCTCCGGAAAGAGTGGATGCTGAACGACTCAATGTTAGATAATCAAGACCCACATCAACCAAAAAACCCAGTCTGGATTTAATTTCTTTCAATATCAGGCGGGCTATGGTAAATTCCCGCTGGTCCAAGCTAAGTTCCAGTTTCTCGAAGAAGTGGAGACAATCCTCAATAGACATGTGAGTTGTCCGGATTATATTGAACCCGTCTATGAAAACAGACAGACTGGCTGGCTTGAGCCTTTCACCTTCACAGGCCGGACATGGTTTGGTGCTTATATACCGTTTTAGCCGGTCCTTGGTATTTTCTGAATCTGTACGATTGTATATCTTGGAAATGGTAGCAATAACACCTTTAAAACGACTATTGCGTTTCCAGACACCTCCACCTTTACCGGTATGGACCATCGGGACTTTGGTGGCCGTGCCATAGAGGATCATATTCTGATACTGTGGCTCCAGATCTTCAAAAGGAGCATCCATAGAAAATCCGAAATGATCAGCAAGAGATTGGAGAGACTGCATGTAATAGCCATCTTTTCTCGTACCCCACGGTTCAACTGCTCCTTCATTGAGAGACAGGGATCTGTCAGGGATTATCAGGTCCGGATCGAATTCCATGGAAGTTCCCAGGCCATGACATACATCACATGCTCCCTGGGGGCTGTTAAAGGAAAACATGGCAGGTTCCAGCTCTTCAAATCCAGTTCCACAGTGTGGACAGGCAAGTTTTTCGCTGAATACGAATTCATCGCCATCCACAACATCAGCTATAACAATCCCGCCGCTTCTGGCAAGGGCCTGTTCCACAGAATCAGAGAGACGCTCTTCTATTCCTTCTTTGATGGAAAGCCTGTCAACCACAATTTCAATATTATGTTTATTGTAGCGCCCCAGTTCCAGGGAATCAGCTTCATCGAGCCGGATAATCTCCCCATCCACACGTGCACGGGAATAACCATCAGACCGGATATCAGCGAGAAGTTTCCTGTATTCACCTTTACGCTCCCGGACAACAGGCGCCAGGATATGAAGTTTGCTTTTTGCAGGGAATTTCATTATGTTGTCCACAATCTGGTCAACACTCTGGGGTTCGATGGCACGCCCACAATCCGGACAGTGGCGAGCCCCTATACGGGCAAACAGCAATCTCAGGTAGTCGTATATCTCGGTAACGGTACCCACGGTGGAGCGGGGATTCTTGCTGGTGGTCTTCTGTTCGATTGAAATAGCAGGAGAAAGCCCTTCAATGTATTCCACATTGGGTTTTTCCATCTGGCCCAGGAATTGCCGGGCATATGATGAAAGCGATTCAACATAGCGACGCTGGCCTTCAGCATAGATCGTATCAAAAGCAAGAGATGACTTGCCCGAGCCACTTAAACCCGTGATCACGATTAATTTATCCCTGGGCAACACTACATCAATATTTTTTAAATTGTGCTCTTTGGCACCCTTTATCATTATATTTTTGAGAGACATGTGTCCTGAAAGATTAAAAGGATTGTTTTAAGTTGGTTTGGGGAAGAGAATATTGTCTGGAAGGATTAAAGGTTTGCTATCAGACATTGTGAATCAATGTGACAACCTAAAAGTAAAATAAAATATATTACCAATTAATTTATATAATATGCACTTAGTAAATTATACCCACATAAGGCAAAGGAGTTTCATGAATGACAACAAAATTAACTATGTGTACATTCTGTTACTGTGTACTGGAAGTATAAAGATGAATCTAAAACACCTCCTTTGTTTCGCCACCCTGATATTATTTTTTATTGCAAGCCCCTGTAATGCAGACGAGAATACATTTGCAATTGAAAATTCCACACACAATTTTGCTCCTTACTGGTCCCCTGATGGAACATATATCGCCTATTCTTCAAGCACAGGTAATTCACTGGAAAATCTAAGTGCCTGCTTATCAAAAGCAGATGGAACAGATAAAGAAAAATTAACTTCTGGAAATGAAAGCGGAGGTTTTTTCTTTGACCCCTGGTCTCCTGAAGGAAATTTGTTACTCTATATATCAAATCTGACAGGAAATTATGAATTATGGACGATGCATCCAGACGGTTCTGGCAAAAGAAAATAACTGAAGGAGCCTTTCTGGAAAACTACCTGCTGGGCTTGAGGGGTTGGGAAGCCGACTGGAGTCCTGACGGCTCTAAAATTGTTTATGTATCTGCAGCTTCTGAAAACGGTGATATATGGGATATGGTAGAAAAAGAAGATGGGACAAAACAAAGAATGTTGAATAAATCAAATATCTGCAAGGACTCAGATATATGGATAATTAACTCCGATGGTAGCGAAAATACTAAACTCACTGATAGCAATGGCCCCTATCTTGAACCACAATGGCAACCAGAAGGGGACCTCATTGCTTACGTTTCGAATAATCCGGAAACTGAAGGTATCTGGATTATGGAAACTGACGGTTCAGGAAAATCCCGCATTTTCAAAGGAAAAGCATATGACATTGCCTGGTCACCGGATGGTGCTGAAATTGCATATGTTAGAGCAGGTAATAATCACACTACAAGCCTGTGGGTTATGAATGCTGATGGTAGCAATCAAAGAAAAATAACCAACAATTCGGGATACTTCAAGGCCTATTCATTTCCTGCATGGTCGCCTGACGCAGATAAAATCGTATTTAATTACGGAGATATCGGAGAATACGGAATATGGATAACTGACCATAAAGGAAATGAAAAACTGCAAGTCGGGAGAGGTTTTATGCCACAATGGTCACCGGAAGGAAATAAAATTGCATGTACATCAACAAAAAACAAAAGACGTTCGATTTCAATGATAGAACTAGATGAAAAAAGCCTTCCCGATAGTACTAAGATGGCGGAAAAATCACCTTCATTCGGGCTTTTGGAAAGCATAATTATACTGTCTGCACGTTTCATCATGCATAAAAAATAAGACCACCAAATTACTGGTGGTCTTTGCTTGCAAAGTATATCATGTACAGGGCTGCCAAACCTACAATAATGTAGACTACCCGTGCTATTGCGCTATATCCAAAGATAAGTTCTACCAGGTTATAGTCCTGTGATATACCAAACAATCCCCAATTCAAACCTCCAATTACTACAAGAGCAATTGCTATCCAGTCTAATTCTGTTTTCTCGGTCATACTTTTACCCTCACTCAAAAACCTATTTCGTATAGGCACATGAATAGTACATTAAAAACTATTACAACTTCTTCATTCATAATTAATAGAAGTTATGATATAATTCTCAAATCAAAAATGTTAATAGTATGTTAACCTTTCAATAAACAAAAGATAAACATATTTTAAAATAACTAAATCACAGATACCCATAAAGTAAAAATACCAAATCCTCAAACAAAAGTAAATGTAAGGGTATATAGCAAAGATTACCGTACAGGCAAACATATCCCCATAAAAATTGAAACAACTCCTCTTTTAAATTAATGGCATATGTTATGACAGGAAATTACATCATGCATAAATGGTTCGATAATACAGATTGAGAACAATATCACAATATTACGACAGTCAAAGATTTAAGTAGATATAAATATATTGTCGCACAACTATAGTGGAAGAAAATATGGAAATTATAACCTGGATTCTACTTTTATTTTTTGTCAGTCAATCGGCAATGTTTTCCGGCCTTACCATTGGACTTTTTGGATTGAGCAGGCTGGTATTGGAAACTGAAGCCGAATCTGGCAATAAGGATGCAAGAAAAATACTAGATATCCGAAGGGATTCCAACTTTCTTTTAACAACTTTATTATGGGGAAACGTTGCCGTAAATGTTCTTATTGCCCTGCTTACAGGTTCAATAATGGGTGGTACTGCTGCATTTGTATTCTCCACTGTAATAATAACCTGTTTTGGTGAGATTATGCCCCAGGCATATTTCACCAGAAATGCCCTGAAAGCCGGAGCATATTTAACTCCATTAGTCAAGATGTATCAATTGATCCTTTATCCTTTTGCAAAACCTTCGGCAATAATGCTTGACTGGTGGCTGGGAAAAGAAGAAATAATGTTCTTCAAAGAGAGGTCCCTTAAAAAAGTCCTCCAGAGACACATACAATCCGCAAGATCTGATATCGGAAGTGTGGAGGGACAGGGAGCTCTTAATTTTTTGACAATGGATGATACAAAGATCACAAAGGAAGGCAACCCAATTGACCCAAAAAGTATCATTTCCCTTCCTATAAAAAACAGGAAACCGGTGTTCCCGGAATTTAAACAAACCCTTGAAGATCCTTTCCTCAAAAAAATCAGCGAATCCGGTAAGAAATGGATTATTATCACGGATCCAGAGGGGAATCCCATACGTACACTTAACAGTGATGACCTTTTGAGAGATTTAGCCTACGGCAACATAACCCTTGATCCTGAAGATTATTGTCACAGGCCGGTTATCGTAATGTCACCAAAAACCAGGCTAGAAGAAGTAATTCCAAAACTAAGGATGTATCCTGAGCATGATAAAGGAGATATTATTGACCAGGACGTGATAATCTACTGGACAGATGAAGAAAAAAGAATCCTGACGGGATCAGACATTCTTTCCAGACTTCTCAGAGGAGTTGTAAGAAGAGTGGAGACAACATTCTGAGAAACTATCTCTTTTTAAAGATAACAAGCAGGCTAAATTATGGATCCATCGGATATTATGAAAAATGACAGGTCACACAAATATGACTCCCAATCAAAAGAAAGACACATACCTTCTATAGAGGTTCTAAAAAATTATGGCAACAGCGGCAAGGATTACATCCATGTTGTAGTCGGGGAAAATGTGAAACATCCGAATTCGCTGCAGCATCAAATTCAATGGATAGAATTGTATGCACGCACTAAAATGCAGAATACAATCCAGATCGGACGAGTCAACTTCGCCCCGGGAACTTCACCTGATGCATTATTCAGACTAATATATTTTGGCAAATACAGAGAGTTCTGCGCCCTTGCATACTGCAATGTTCACGGATTATGGCAAAATTGTATTGAAATAAGAGAAGAACTCCGTTTAACTGCCGGATGCCGTCGAGAAAAATGTTTGCAGGAAGGATTCGGAGTCTAAAATTTAATTACAATGACACCATAAGTTTCATTCATTTACACTTTCAAATATCTGGTCGTATTTCCGGGTCCAGTGCAGTTGCGAACCACCGGCAATAAACATCGAGACTGCAACTGCTTCAGCGATCTCATCCTCGGTTGCACCATTATCTCTTGCACGGGATGCATGGATTTCTACACATTTTTCACATCTCATCAGGACCGATGAGGAAACAGCGATCAACTCTTTTGTCTTTGTGTCCAGGGCGCTATCCTTGAAAAGGGATGCACGCATGTCTGCAAATGCGTTTGCAGTTTCCGGTAATTTATCGATAAGAAATTTCATTAATTATCTCCTGATAGGATATAACGAACAAGAATATAGATAATTATTGCTACTGTAATTAATACAAGTATGTTTCCAGCTCTTTAAAGTTCAATGTCCACCTCATAAACAGATTCGATATTCTCCTTATGAACCTTCCAGAAAACTTCTTCCCCGTAGGTTTCAACAAGCTTCATGGTTCGCCGGGGAATGGTTTTTGGACCAAGTACTGCACCGGGACGTTGCGGATCATCAATATAATCCGTCTCCATCATGAAACGACTACCCTGCTTAAGGGCTTCTTCAATTGCTCCTTTGCCGGCAAGTACACCAGGATAAAGGCCTATCCTTTCACAGACATCCACAAGCGGAGGTGCATAATGTTTCACAACTTTTTCCAGAGGGATACCAATACTCTTTGCCCTGCTGGCAATGTCCTCCAGCTCAGGTTCTCCTACACTTTCGGTATGCAGCTGGACAGCACATCCCAGACCCTTGCCCAGGGAAAAAGCATGAGACATTATTGAATTAGAAGCCTGCCACACCTCATCAGAGACAGGATAATGAGGACGTCCGCTTTTCAATCCCACAGCAAGACCTTCGTTTACGTATTCAGATGCAATCTCCAGACCCACTTTCATAAGGGAGGTGGCATTTTCAAGTTTCATTCTTTCACATAGTTTGGTAATTTCTGCCGGATGTACGCCAAGCACCGGAAAAGCACCAATCCCAAGTTCATTGATCTGGCGGACAATATTCACAGTTTCATCAAATACAGCACGATAGTCATCGGGTTTTGTAACTTCGACCCCAAGCGTCCATGTCGGTTTGGAGACCACCATCATATGAGTTCCTCCTGCATTCTGGAATTGTTTTACAGCATCAATACCCTTTGCCCGGGGGTCAATATGTATATGCTCATCGGTAATAGGAATGTTTGGGTACATGAAAGAGAGTATGATTGCCTGCCATATAAAAATACTTAGGAAATGAAATTAACGCAATTAATCTAATAAACACCTGAATATCATCAAAAATATATAAACCATTATTATTACGGTCAACTGGGCAGATAGCATATATATGATGGAGGCATTACAGGGGCACATCTAGCCTTATAAACATAAGTAATTATAGAAGTGATTAAAATGAGTAAAACTGCAGCAGTTATTAAAGGAGACGGAGTAGGGCCGGAACTTGTCGATGCCATGCTAAAAGTAGCACAGGCAGCAGGTACGGCTGTGGAGTTTGTACCCTGTGAAGCCGGTGCCGCCTGGTGGGAGGAAAACGGAGGAAATACCCTTATTCCCGATGAGACATGGGAAATACTGGAAAGCTCCGATGCCGGTTTCAAAGGACCAACCACCACCCCCGGAGGTGCGGGTTCTCCAAAAAGTGTCGCAGTATCAATCAGACAGAAATACAATCTTTACGCAAATGTCCGACCTACAAAAACATTCCCCAACACAAACACACCCCTTGGTGATGTTGATTTTATATGCGTACGTGAAGGAACGGAAGGAATGTACATAGGTGAAGAAGTAAAACTGACGGATGATGTGTATATCGCACTGCGTAAGACCACCCGTCCGGCCTGTCGTAACATTGCAAGGTATGCCTTTGAAGAAGCAAAGAAACGTGGGTATGATACGGTCGTTCCAATCCACAAGAGCAACATTCTCAAACAGACATGTGGAACTTTCCTGGAAGAAGTCGAGAAAATAGGAAAAGAATATCCCGATATTGACATCTGGGAATACCACATCGACAATATTGCTCAGCAACTTATCAAGAACCCGCAGCTTTTCAACAAGAAAGTATTGCTTTCCACAAACCTATTCATGGATGTTATCAGTGAGGAATGCTCCGCTCTTATCGGAAGTATTGGCCTGGTATATTCCGCAAACATCGGGGACAATTATGCAATGTTCGAACCTGCACATGGCTCAGCACCAAAATATGCAGGAGAAGATAAAGTAAATCCTGTTGCAACAATTCTTGCCGGTGCCTGGATGCTTGACTATCTCGGAGAAAAAGACAATGCAAATGCTATTTTCAAAGCAACCGAAGAAGTCATTTCCGAAGGTAAGTATGTAACTTACGATATGGGCGGCAGTGCAAGACTCAGTGAAATGACAGATGCTATTGTCAGCAAAATTGAATAAAAACAGTAAATATGTATAAGGTTAATAATTACCTTATACATCCTTCTTCTTTCTTGAAAGGGGATCTGGTACATATTCACCAGAATAGGCACTTTCCCGGCTCATGTTCTTTTCTACAACTGGCTCAAACAGGAAGTATTTCTCGACATAACCCTGGATTTCCTCATCAGAGATACAGGATACACGCTTTTCATTGTCATAGAGTGCCTGGATATCCTTCTGTATGGATTTAAGCCTGGGATCTTTTTTCTCCACAGTGATTTGTACATCAAGCAATTCCCTCAGGGTTTCCTGAATCTTATACCTTAAGACCTCGGTACCTGAAGAATCACCTACAAGGAATATACGTTCTCCACCCACAACCTCAGGGGGATATGGTTCGTATGTGAAAGGATTCTTAATAGCACCGGCAGCATGTATACCTGACTCGTGAGAGAATACATTCTTACCAACCACGGCTTTATTACGAGGTACACGTATGCCGATTTCTTTTTGCATGAATTCAGAGAATTCAGTTATGACATCAAGATTATATTTATCAAAACCTTCCACCCGCTGGCCCAGGAACAAAAGCAATTTTTCCATTTCAGCATTTCCCGCCCTCTCACCTATACCCATAAAGGTTACATTGGACCAGTTGGCACCATACCAGTAAGATGCCATAGAATTTGCAAAAGCGAAACCAAAATCATCATGACAGTGGCTTTCGATGTTTTTAACACCAATCTCATCTTTGAGATATTTGGTAATTGAGGGAATACCATAGGGTTCGTCCACTCCATCAAAAGGAATCCCATAGCCGATGGTGTCGCACACCCTTATGGTACATTCCGGGTCAATTTCCATTATCTTCTCAATCATTGGATAGACAAAACCGTAATTATCAGCACGGGTCATGTCTTCCACATGAGCACGGGTAGCAAGGCCATGATCTACTGCATACTGAAGGGCTTCAAGGTACCTGTCCTCGGCAGCTTCTCTGCTGGGCAATCCCATCTTTTCCAGAATATGGACATCTGAGACAGACATCAATATACCGGTTTCATTGAGACCGCCAATCTGCAGTACCTTATCTATGTCTTCTGTTTTTGCACGTGCCCAGCCGGTCACCTCAGGGAATTCATAACCCCTGTCAAGCATGAGGTCGATGGCTTTGCGATCTCTTTCATTATAAACGAAAGTTTCCAGTTTTTCAATACCGATCTCGTGCAGATAGTCATAAATTCGAACCTTGTGGCCACTTTTTAGGACTATCCCCGGCATTTGGGCTCCATCCCGGATGGTACTATCACTGATACAAACCTCCTGATCAAGCGGAAGCTTGATTTTTGGCAGATCTCCATAATCTTTGTATACCTTCACAAAATACCTCCTTCCACACAAATATGATAACTTATACCGTATCTTAATAATTATACATTGTAAAATATTTGTATATAACCCTTAAAATGGATTTTTTATTCGTAAAAAGCACATTTAACCGATTGAATCAGATTGTATTATGATAGATTTTATCCTTAAAATGTCTTTCTTCCTACATACAAAAACAAAATAAGAAGTAACCAGCTAAACATTCCAAGAGATTACAAACTACAAAAGAACTTAATTCTATTTATAATTTGAATGAATAGTGACTTGCATGTGGAAAATGTTACTTGAAAAGTTTGAAAAACATCCTGCCCAACAAAAGGTACTGAAAATTTTATTCGAAAGAGGTTTTCAGGTAAGTAAGGATGGGAAAGTGACCTCCGGCAAGATCGATATTGCACACACCCAACTCGCAAAAGAGGCAGGTGTGGACCGTCGGGTCGTAGATGCAACTACCGACACAATACTTGAAGATGAAACCCTTCGAAACATATTCCAGAATGTGCGCTCAATTCCCTTTTTAAGGGATGTGGCTCCTGCATTGGGACTTGGAGTAATAATTATTACACCTGAAGATGCGGCAACAGTAGGTATTCTTTCAGAAGTATCTGGCGTGATTGCCGCTCATGGTATCAGTATAAGACAGGCAGTTTCAGATGATCCGTATTTTACCGACAAGGCTAAAATGACTATTATCACTGATTCAAAGATATCAGGGGATACCGTAAATGAAATCCTTAACATAAAAAGTGTAAAAGGAGTCAGTATATACTGAATTCACAGCAGGGTTTTCAAAAAAGCTACAAAAAAACCTTTTAGGTGCCTGGAATTTAATGGGTTCAGGAATTTACGCAATAATATGGAAGGATGGTCCATGTCCCCATACTTTTCAATTAATGAAAGCACATTCGGTTCTGCCAGGGATGAAAATAATTCATTGAGTTGTTCGTCTGACAAACTACCTACAAAGTCGTGAGCTTTGAGACCCATATTTAGTTCCTTTCCCAGAGACTGCTTCCAGCGAATTTCATATTCTTCCAGCCGGGATTGGGAAGTATCATTTTCAAATGCTGCCTTTGCAGCAACTTCACCTGCTATCTTTGCGCAGACAGCTCCTGTATAAACACCACCCCCTGATGTTGGTTTTACCTGACCTGCTGCATCACCGCAGATCAATACACCGTCAGAAAAAGTCCTGGCTGCAACACCTATAGGAATGCCTCCCACTACAAAATCCAGCATACCATCTACTACACGCCCTTTTTTGGAAAGTTTGTCTCTAAGTTCACAGAGATATGACAGAGAATCCTGACTGGCCAAATTATCGGTTGCAAGTCCAAATCTTGCAATACCGTCAGACAATGGAATTTCCCATGCAAAAAAACCAGGCGCACAGGTACCTAAGAAAAGTTCCACAAAATCCTGGCGAATTGTTTGCATTTGAACTTCAAACTGGATACCGGACATAATACGTGAAGGAGCCGGCAGGCCCACCATGGAAGCCACACCATGACGTACACCATCTGCACCAATAACCACAGAGGCTTCGATAACTTCAGGTTTACCTGCTCTTTGTATATGCAATCTTTTAAAACCTGAATTATTATCTATTGCAACAACCTTTGAGTTCAGGAAAATATCCACACCTTCAGAAGTTGCCAGGGATGCCAGTTTCCTGTCAAATATCTTGCGTGAGACTACAAAGGCACGGGTTTGCCCGCCATTTACAGGAAGACAGGTCCCCTCCGGAGAATGCACAAAAGCACCCCTGACACTGTTAATAACCGAAGAGTCATTGGGACTTATACCACACTCATCCATAGCCCGCACACTCAAAAGGCCTGCACACTGGACCGGACTTCCGACAGTTGCATGTTCCTCAAAAAGAGCAACCTTTGCCCCCTGTAGGGCAGCATATCTTGCGGCAACCGAACCCACGGGGCCGGCTCCCACCACGGCGACATCATAACTCATGATCACAATCACTGTTTATCCACAATAACATCAGCACCCAGAGACCTGACATCATCAAAGAAATTGGGATAGGAGATGAATATCGACTCTGCTGTGTCCACGGTTGTATCACCCGCAACCATACCGGCAATCGTAAGTGCCATTACGATACGATGGTCATGCCACCCATGCAGGTCACCTCCTTTGGGCTTACCCCCTTTTATTGTCAGTTGGTCCCGATCTTCCTTCACAGAAACACCCATCTTCTTGAGTTCTACAGCCATGGCATGTAGCCTGTCAGTTTCCTTATACCTGACATGTTCGGCGTTCTCTATCACGGTTTGTCCTTCAGCGACAGCACCCAGGACGGCTATGGTTGGCACAAGGTCCGGCGTTGCTGCAGCATCCACCCGTACACCTTTAAGGTCACGGCCATTAACCGTTACCACACCGTTTTCTTTATCCCAGGATACTCCCGCACCCATTTGCTTGAGTATCTCAATTATAGCCATATCTCCCTGTTGGGAAGGGAACATGTTCTTCACAACTACTCTGGAACCGGTCATTGCGGCAGCGGCCAGTAAATATGATGCAGAAGAAAAGTCTCCTGGAACCAGATAATCCCTTAAATCGTAATCCTGATTGGGAGGAATTATGAATTTGATGTTATGGTTATTATCTTCAAATATTTCAGCTCCGGCCTTACGCATTATTTCGAGAGTTAAATTGACATAGGGTTTTGAACGAAGCTCACCCTTTATGGAAAGAGTGGTACTCCGGCTTGTGAGCGGACATGCTATCAACAGTGCGGAGATGAATTGGGAACTGATGGACCCATCTATCTTGGCTATTGCTCCCTTCAATCCCCCTTTTACTACAAGGGGAGCACAACCATTATTCTGAGTGGATATTACTTCCGCACCCAGGTCATGCAAAACTTCAATAAGGGGACCATTTGGCCTGGTGCGCAGGGAATTGTCACCCGTTAGAATCGATACACCGTTCACAAGGGATGCCACAGCAGTCATGAAACGCAATGTTGTACCCGAATTACCCACATCAATCACATCTTCAGGAATGTGAGGTTTGCCCTTAACTCCCTCAATAAAGAGGTCCCCTTTTTCCTCATTAATCTGTGCACCAAGCATTCTACATGCACGGATCGTAGCCTTTGTGTCTTCCGAAATAAGTGGCCTGCGAACAACACACTTCTCAGAAAGGGAACCTATAGTGATTGCCCTGTGCGTGTAACTTTTTGACGGAGGTGCAAAAACTTCACCCTCCACACTGGTACGACTGATTTTTACCCTCATTTAGCACACTCCTGTAACAATCTTTTCAATACGATCCCAGTCATGTTCATAGATATGTGCAGATACACTGATAGTTGTAATAGTACCTGTTTCATAACCGGCATTCTGTGCCACATATTTTAGAAGCTGTGAAAGACCGTAAAGATTTGCAGGATAAGCTCCTGCAAAATCATGACTGCGAAAAAGAGTGGTCATATGAACCCGATTGTTCCGGACTTTGAAATCATCGAGGATCATACATGGCACTTCATCAACTTCAGTATCAATGTAGGGTATCCATGTTACAGCAGTTGCCCTGCGAGTGGTATTACTGTTTTTGAGTTTATCGATTACATAGGAGACCTGGTCCACTCGTCCATCCCAGTTCCGTAATCGCTGCCCATAAGTATATTCGAAGTCCTGGGGATTTTCCCCCGTAATCAGCTGTTTTGCATATTCGTCCAGACGCTCCTGATTCCAGGAAATGTCAGAAGGTATCTCATTGGAATAAGGATTATCGATAACAACCATCAGATTCATGAATTCCTTGATTTTGCTGCCCCTTTCATCAGTTACATTTTCCCCGTGATTCCATATTATATTGAGTCCGCGATACCATGCGTCGCTAATTGTATCGGCCTTAATTATTCTTCCTATAGGCGTATTGTGAACCATGTCAAATCCTCTCAAGCTGCAAGGAAATAGAATTTCATGAATATATAATCTTTACCTGAATAGATCCATATATAACAACCCATCGAAATCCTAATGAAACCGGGTATCAAAAGAGTATTTATGGAAAAACAGCGGATATGCTATACTATTGGTTATGGAAATAGCATTTTTAATGAATTTCTGAATAGATTACTGGACAACTCCATAAAAATCGTTGTAGATGTACATAGTTATCCACAATCACAGCGTCCGGAATTTAATGCAGAAAACCTGAAAGTTAAACTCCCAGAGAATGAAATTGTCTATTGTCACTACCCTTTGCTTGGTGGGATGGGTAAGCGTTCTTACATCGAATATATGGAAAGTGCAGACTTCAGGAAAGGGTTTGCGATCTATTATACCAGATAAACAGGAAGGCAGACAACGATACAAAGATCGCTCTTATGTGTGCAGAAAAGAATCCACGCAACTGTCATCGCAGACATATTGCAGAAAAACTTGAAAAAGAGGGGATAAAGGTGATACACCTGACCGACCCCGGGCAGGCATCCCTCCCCTTTTAATACATATTTTCCAGGCGTTTAATACGCTCTTCTGTTGTGGGATGCGTGCGGAAAAGGTTAGCAAGCGTACTTTTCCTTATCGGATTTACGATAAACATATGAGCCGTACTTTCAGATGCTTTCACATCCTTTGGATTTTGCTTGTAATTGGTTGCACCCTTCTCAAGTTTAGAAAGAGCACTTGCAAGAGCCTGGGGGTTTTTGGAAATACGGGCCCCGTCTGAATCTGCTGCAAATTCGCGGGACCGGGAAATTGCAAGGCGTATAATCGTAGCTGCAAGGGGAGCAACTATGACAAGAGCCAGGAAGCCTATGATATTATTGCCTTCACCGTCACGTCCGCCGAGTCCTCCAAATATTGCTGCCCACTGGGCCCATGTAGCAACCATGGTGATTACACCTGCAATTGTTGCGGCTATTGCACTGATCAGTGTATCCCTGTTCCTGACATGAGCAAGTTCGTGAGCCAGAACACCTTCGATCTCCTCTGAATTCAGGATATCCATAATACCTGTAGTCACTGCCACAGCAGCATGCTCAGGATTCCTGCCTGTAGCAAAAGCATTGGGCATGGATGTCTCCACAATATAAACCCGCGGCATTGGAAGACCGGCATTATAAGCAAGATTATGCACTATCCGGTACAGCTGTGGAGCTTGTGCTTCCGTAACTTCCTTTGCCTTGTACATTTTAAGCACAATCTTGTCACTATACCAGTAGGTACCGAAATTCATGAGGATAGCAAAGGCAAAAGCAACCAGCATTCCCCCTGTACCCCAGTATGAACCAACCATTACCAGCAGACCCGTGAGTGTTGCAAGTAATACTGTAGTTTTAAGCATGTTCTTCATGATATACCTCGAGCATACTTCGGATTATGTCAAAATAAGCTCATATTAGTTATGTAAGAATGAATTGTAATTCTATAAAAGTATTGCGGTCAACTCAGATTACTCCTACAATACCTACCAAAAGCAGGGCAAACAGGAACATGAATACAAGACCAAAGATAAGAAGTACATTAGCCGGATTATATTGTGCACCGTCCTCTCCATTAAATTTCGTGTCTTGCATAATCATCTCCTGATGTTGATCATGTGTTAATATATAAATCATCTTATTAATACATGCCCCTAAAAACGATAGAGGATGTTTAGATGTCCTCTACAGTAATATTGGATTCATTATCGACACCTTTAAGCATCGATTCAAGTTCTGCGAGATCATCATCCAATGACGATATTTCTTCATCGGTAATTGCTGCACCTTCCTGTGCAAGTATATCTTCCGCAGTATCTTCGGATGCAGTTTCATTTTCCACTTCCGAATCACTCTGGTCTGTACAACCCGAAACCATCAGGGATGAAAACATGATCAGGGCAAGCAACAAAGATATGAATCTTTTCATGCTATTCATTCCTCCCCGACCTCGTCATTCATTGTACTGTTTACTGAGTCTTCGTCCTCATCGATCTCCATATACTGCTCGATTTGCTCAGCTGTCAATGAGGTTCTGTTACCGATTTCGGCTATGATTTCATTCAAATCGGTAGTATTGAGGGTAAACTCATCCTCGGTTTCATTGAGCTTTATTTTAACTTCTGATTGCTCGCCCTCGATTTCCACTTCAATCTCGACGTCTTCTTCATCATAGAAATCTTCGCCTTCATCGACCTCCATATACTGCTCGATTTGCTCAGCTGTCAATGAGGTTCTGTTACCGATTTCGGCTATGATTTCATTCAAATCGGTAGTATTGAGGGTAAACTCATCCTCGGTTTCATTGAGCTTTATTTTAACT